>NZ_DGMH01000059.1:3381-6447 GCF_002388305.1 Sulfitobacter sp. UBA4523 | reverse complement strand
AGCGATTTGCCATTTTGCTTTTTATCATAACCCTCATCCTTACTTAAGTTGATGGTCTCCGACAAACTCGGAGCGATTCATGGACAGGCCGCTTCATGCCAAGTCGTAACGCCGGACAACACCTGCGATAACGCCCCAGATTTCGCTATCTTCTGTAAGTTCGACGTCGGGGAACTGTTCTTGGCTATTCGCAGGAGCGAGGTAATATCTGTCACCACGCTTACGCAGAATCTTTGCTGTGACAGCACCCTCCACTACGGCCAGCACGGCTCGCCCAATGCGGCGTTTGCCCGCACGGTCTACAGCGATAATGTCGCCATCACGTATCTCGGCGTCCCAAAGGCAGTCCCCTTCTACGCGCCACCAAAATGTTGATGAAGGATGGCGCACGACCCAAGCCATAGGGTCGATCTCGTCACCTGCTGGCGAAGGAAAACCAGCGCTGACTGGTGTGCTGACAATTCGAACAGGTTGGGAAGGCATGTGGACGGGTTTATCAACTGGGTAAACTGGCATGGGAATCCTAATTGTTCGCTATTTGTTCTAAATCTGCGATTCACCTGCCCGATGTCAAGTTTGGTTTGGGGTGATGCGGCCAGGAGACTGGCATCAGATCGAACCGAGTTTGTGAACTCGACGATGAAGAATAGCACCCTGAGCCCCTGCCGTGCTTACAGAAGGTGAAGAGTGCCTCACTGCAAGGGTACCGATTGAAGCATATCGTCAGTGTCTAACTTCAAAACACTGCGCCATAGCGGGCTTTTAAACACATGGACAGCGCGCATTTCCGCGCCCTGGTCTTGGGTCGACATCAGAAGCCCGGCCCATTCAAGCGGTCGCAAGACGCAGGCCTTAAAGGCGTATATGTCCCGCCTGGCAGCATTGCGGTCACTCTCCGGTTCACCATAGAACTTTTGGTATAAGGCAACGTCGCTGATGCCGTGGTCGGCCTCTACGTTGATCACATTCATCCAGACATCCCAATTCCCAAAGGGTTGGTCATCAAAGCGCGCATAAGAGGTGTGATCGACCTCGTGTACAAAATACGGGATCAGTTCGACAAATAAGCGCCCGGGCGATTGGGCCAACTCTTTGCCACGCTTGGTGAGCCGGAACTCGTCTTTGAAGTGGCGACCAAGGCGTAATTCAATCAGCAGGAAGTGCAGCACTTCGAGCGGGGCGAAGTCAGCTTCGTTGATCACCCTATGATAACGGAACACCTCATCCGCACCTTCCCCTGGCCAGTCAAAATTCTGTACGGCCCAATGAACGAAGGTACGCTTGAACGCCTTGTTTTTGGTGATCCCTATCGATCCGTGTTCCTGCGTATATTGCATGGTCAGAACTGCTGCCTATAGCAGCGGTGACCGTGGCAGGTCGGGATGATTGTCAGTGAGGGTTTGGTATTTGATCATACCCGAAAGGTGTCATACACCGAACCGCAGCGCCATGATATTCGCGGTAGCTGAATCCGTAGCACTACGAGACGACTTTGGCAGAACCCCAATGCAACTGGATGTGAAGACTGTATTTAGCACCCATGCTGAAAGGGCGGAAAGCGGTCGTTCGCTGCGGGCGCAAGAGAGCCCCCCCCGCGACATTAAGAGCCGGCGCTCGCGCAATGTATCTGACATACTGGTTTATGACGTCCTTTTGGTCATGTTAGGGTGCCGCGTCGCATGCTCTCGAAGCGGGGGTTGGCAGCAACTCGGCAACCTTAGAGCATCGAACCGATGTCCGACGCCCCCGTTGGATATGCCGCGGGCATCGTCTTGATCTGATCAACCGTGAGCCCCAGCTTGATTGCCAAAGAAAAGATATTGATGAGTTCCGCGTAGTCCGGACCGAACATATGCGCGCCCAAGATCTTGCCCTCTGAATTCGAGATGATCTTGGCACCTGCATGGGTCTCGCCCAGACGTTTCTGGGAGAACCAGCCGGAAGTATCTGTGAATGATACCTCTACATCGCCGGTCTCGCGCGCTTCTTCTTCCATCATGCCGACCCGTGCGAGTTCGGGGATGGTGAACACCACGCTGGGCACGCCTATGTAATCCGGCTCGGTCTGCTTGCCTTTCAGCATGTTCGAAGTGGCGATCTTGCCTTCGAAGACAGCCACCGGGGTTAGAGGCTTGCCCGGGGAGGCTGCGGCGTCACCGGCTGCGTAGACGCGGGGGTTGGAGGTGGATTGCAGCCAAGGGCTAACCTTTACACCGCCATGCTCGGTTTCGATTCCAGCAGCGCTTAGATTCAACTCATCGACGGCCGGCATGCGACCTGCGCCGTGAACCATGAGGTCGGCCTCTTTGACATGAGTATTACCGTCTTTGCCGTAGAAAATGCGCTGCGCTTTGCCTGCAGCTTCAATCTTTTCGGGGGTTGCTTCGGAAATGATTTCGATCCCCGCCGCGCGACTGCGCTCCAGCAGCATATCGACAAGATCAGGATCGAACAGCTTGAGCTGCCGTGCGCCGTGGTCAAGGATCGTGACCTCGGCGCCCGCTCGTTCGGCGATATGAGCAAATTCGAATGAGATGTAGCCGCCTCCCACGAAGATGATGCGCTTTGGCAGGTTCGACAGGTTCAAGAAATCAGTGCTGTCGATCAGGCACTCGGCACCAGGAAAATTCAGCGGACGCGGTTTCGCGCCAGTGGCGATCAGCGCGTGACCGAATTTGATTTCGCCATGGCCATCGATTTCGATCCGATCCGCTGCGGTAAAGCGGGCTGATCCATGCAAGGTTTGCACACCGGCCTTCTTCAGCCCGTCCTCCATGTTCTCCGGCACCGGGTCCGTAAAGCTTTCCTTGTGCTTCATCAGCGCTGGCCAGTCGATCCGCGTGTCACCGGCCACTCCCTTGCCGCTCAGCAGCCGCGCGGCGTCGACCGCCTCGGCCCCGGCGCGCAACATTTTCTTTGGATCACAGCCCCGCAGGGCACAGGTGCCGCCGTAGGGGAGCTCGTCCACAATGGCGACGGACCAGCCGGCACGCGCGGCCTTTTTCGCAGCGTTGACCCCGGCCATGCCGGCGCCGATAACGATCAGGTCAAGTGTTTCGGTCATGA
>NZ_DGMH01000059.1:0-3269 GCF_002388305.1 Sulfitobacter sp. UBA4523 | reverse complement strand
GATCGAGAGCCCAAGCCAGCGCCAACCGTCGCCGCCCAACGGCAACACGCCAGCCCCATACGCCAGCACCGGTGGTGTCATCGCCAGCAGAAACGGTCCTGTGTAGCGGCAATGCACACGGCCACAGCGATGGGCATTGCGCAGACAGGCGATGCCCATCCAAGCCAGTGCGGCGACCCAGAACGCGGTTTTGGGGCCATCGGCAAGCGGAATCGCCAGAAGCATCGCGCCGATGGGGAGCCACCAAGCAAGCAGGCTGTCGCGCCGGGTGCTCAGCCAATCGTGGTTTGAGCGGTCTGCCATGTCTTCACCCCGCGCAGCAGGACAGGGCGGCCACGTCCTTCTCGAAGGTCTGTGCTGCCAGTTTCAGCCCTTCGACCGTGGTTAAATAGGGCATGATGGTATCGCCAAGTTCCTCGTAAGTCAGCCCGGCTTTCAGCGCCATGGCCGCGGTTTGGATGCTATCGGCACCTTCTGGCGCGAGGATCTGTGCGCCGAGCAGCCGTTTGCTCCCGGCTTCGGACAACAGCTTGATCAACCCGCGCGTATCGCGGGCCGCCAGCGCACGCGGCACAGCGTCAAGTGGCAGAATGGAGGTCACGACCTCAAGGCCAGCGGCGCGGGCCTGCGCTTCACTAAGCCCGACACCGGCCACTTGCGGATCAGAAAAGACGACCCAAGGCATGGTCGCGTTGTCGTAGGTGCGTGTCTCATCCGCCACAGCATTCCGGGCGGCGATCTTGGCTCCATAGGCGGCCATATAGACGAACTGATCGCGGCCAGTAACATCACCTGCCGCCCAGATGTTAGGGTTGGTGGTGCGCATGTGAGGGTTGGTCTCGATGCCTCCCCGCGCACCCACCGTGATCCCGGCAGCCGCGAGGTTCAGTCCGTCACTGTTTGGCACGCGGCCCGTTGCGAGCACGAGCCGTTCTGCTGTCAGCACTGTTCCATCCGAAAGGTTCAGTGCGATGGCGGCGCCTTGCTTTGAGATGCGATCATAGCCTTTTGCACGCACCAGTCGGATGCCCTCGTCCGCCAAATAGTCCTCCAGCGCCGCCGAAACCTCAGGCTCCGCTTCGGGCAGCACGCCACGACGGCTAACCAGCGTCACGTCGACTCCGGCGCGCGCGAAAAGCTGCGCAAGTTCCACGCCGATATAGCCCGCGCCGAGGACCAGCATGGAGGCTGGCAGAGCGGTCAACTCCAGCGCTGACGTGCTGTCGAGCGTGTCGACCTCCTCAATCCCGGGGATCGCAGGCACATGCGGGCGGGAGCCGGTGGCGAGGATGACTTTTCCCGCCACAAAGCGGCTGCCATCGACCGTCAACTTGCCGTCATCATCGAATGTCGCCCGGCCTTCGACGTAATCGACATTCTCATGTCGGGGCAGCACATCCGCGTATTTCGCTTGGCGCAACTCTTCGACCAGCGCCTGTTTCTGCGCAACTGTAGCCGCCCAATCAGTCACGCGGGCCTCTGCCTCAATCCCATCGAATCGACCCGCCGCGCGCGCGTGATGCAGGCTCTCGACCGCGCGGATCAGGGCTTTGGATGGCACGCAGCCCACGTTAACGCAGGTGCCGCCGATGGTGCCTGCGCCAATCAGGGCCACGCGCGCACCAGCTTCGCCCGCGGTGATGGCAGCGGAGAAACCAGCGGAGCCGGCGCCGATCACGGCGAGATCATAGGGGCCGTTTTGGGGTGAACTGCTATCTTTCATGAGGGGTTCTCCGAATTACGGCTCTTCCAGAGCGCGTAAACTGTGATGCCGATAAAGACGGCGAGCGCGGGCAGCAGCACGTAGTCGAGCCAGCCCAGCATGGCCGACAGTCCGACCGCACCGAATAGGATCACCAGAACAGGCGTGAAGCAGCAGAGGGCAGCGATAACCGTGCCGATAAGACCAACCTTGAGCAGACGGCTCTGGTTGTCGGGTGTCTTTGCTTCCTTCACGATCCGCTCTCCGTGGCCAATGACGCGCCATAGCCTACGCCGGTCACGGCAGCGACGATGGCCTCCGGGTCGGTGAGCGCGTTGTCATAGCGCAGGACATAAAGACCGTTTTCCGTATCGCCCTCGATGAACTCAAGGATTTCGACGCTTTCCACGCCCTTCATCGCGGTGGCGACGATGTAGCTGCACGAAGGGCAAGTGAGCCCCTCAACAGCGACGCGTGTGGTGGCCTCTGCGGCCATTGCTACGCTGGCTGAAAGGATGAGCGCAGCGGTGGAGATAAGAAGTTTCATGAAAGACCTCATGGTCAGAATGTCAAAAGGAAGGGCGAGAGTGCCGGAAAGGCCAAGGCGAGAAGCACGACAAGCAAAGCGCCCCAGAGCAGCCCGCGCATCAGCCCGCGATCAATCGGGCGCGCACAGGTGCCGTCCGCGCAGGCGTCAGTAGGGACTGGGCGATAAGCTTTCCAGAACCCATAGGCGAGCGCCGCTGCCGCGAAGCTCAAAGTCACCCACTTGTAGGCATAAAGGGCGGTAAGCTGACCAATGAAGACCCCGGTCACACCCAGACTGACCAGAACAAGCGGTAGGATGCAGCAGGAGGTCATGGCGAGCGCGCCAATCACGCCAGCGCCGGTGGCGAGCCAACCGGATCGGTCTTCGTGCTGGTCTGTGGTCGCGGGGGTGTGATCTGTCATCTCTTTGCTCATTGTTGCCCTGTGATGACTTGCAAGATAGGGTCTGTAGCAACTACAGGATCAAGGAGAAAACGCATGGTTGATGATCACGGTGTTGTGAGAGACCTTAAACGCTCTGACCTTGCACGCCTGACCGGCTGCAACCTTGAGACTATCCGCTATTATGAAGGCGTCGGTCTGATGCCCGACCCACCGCGCAGCCCCGCTGGACACCGCCGCTATGGGCCGACGCATGTCGAGCGGCTTGGCTTTATCATGCGGGCGCGTGAACTGGGCTTTACGATGGAGGAAATCCGAGGACTGCTCAGCATGGTAGATCGCGGCAGCCATACTTGTGCAGAAGTTGAGAAGCGCGGGCGGCATCATCTCGACGTCGTGCGGGCAAAGATAATGGATCTTCAGAACATCGAGGCCGTCTTGGCGGAAACGATTGCGAAGTGCAGCGGTTCGGACAGGCCAGAGTGTCCTCTCCTCACGGTGCTGTCAGATGGGACTGTGGGCGAAACAGATTGATCCGAACTGGACGGAACATGAAGGATTGTTGTGTTCAGCGTTTGAAGGTGCGTCAAACACGCGAAGATTGCCCTTTGGTTGTAAGCATCCGGCGTAGGCCGCG
>NZ_DGMH01000034.1:1862-19573 GCF_002388305.1 Sulfitobacter sp. UBA4523 | reverse complement strand
TCTGCCTCGTATCGGCCCGATTTGCCGCCGTCTTTCAGCACGACCCGCAGGCCGCCGATTTCCATACCTTTGTCCACGGCCTTGGCCATGTCATAGACGGTCAGCGCGGTGACAGAGGCGGCGGTCAGCGCCTCCATCTCGACGCCGGTCTGTCCGGTGGTCTTGACGGTCGCGGCGATGCGCAGGCCGGGCAGGTCGGCATCGGGTGTCAGTTCAACCGACACTTTGGTGATCGGCAGAGGGTGGCACAGCGGAATCAGATCGGCGGTGCGTTTTGCAGCCATGATCCCCGCCAGACGTGCCACACCCATGACATCACCCTTTTTAGCGCGGCCTTCGGTAATGATATCAAAGGTTTCGCGCAACATCTTGATGTGGGTTTCAGCAACGGCCACCCGCGACGTCACGGGCTTGTCCGACACGTCGACCATATGCGCGTCACCCTTACCGTCAAAATGCGTGAGCGCCATTACATGCCCCCCGGCCGCAGCGGTGTGGCCAGCAGGTTGCGGGTTGCGACCTCTACATCGTCCTGACGCATCAGGCTTTCCCCGATCAGGAACACCCGCGATCCGTATTTCGCCATATCGGCCAGATCTTCGGGCGTGTTCAGCCCGCTTTCCGATACGATCATCTTTTCCACATCCACATGTTTCGACAGGCGGCGCGTGGTATCAAGCGTCGTCTCGAAGGTTTTGAGGTTGCGGTTGTTGATCCCCATCATGCGGCTTTTCAGCACGGCGGCGCGGTCCAGCTCTTCCTTGTCATGCACCTCGATCAGCGCGTCCATGCCCCATTGGGCGGCGGCGTCCTCAAGCTCGATCGCTTGGGCATCGCTGACAGAGGCCATGATGATCAGGATACAATCGGCCCCAAGCGCGCGGGCTTCGGCGACCTGATAGGGGTCGTACATGAAATCCTTGCGCAGCACGGGCAGGGTGCAGGCCTCACGGGCGGCGACAAGATATTCCTTGGCCCCCTGAAAGCTGGGCGTGTCTGTCAGCACCGACAGACAGGTCGCACCACCCGCGGCATAGGCAGCGGCCAGTGTAGCGGGGTCGAAATCGGCGCGGATCAACCCTTTTGACGGGCTTGCCTTCTTGACCTCGGCAATCAGCCCGTACCCCTCGCGCGAGGCGTCGAACAACGCGTCGGCAAAGGGGCGCACGGGCGAGGCGGCGCGCGCCTCTGCCTCTACGGCCTCAAGCGGTTTGGCGGCCTTGTCGGCGGCGATCTCTTCCAGCTTGTAGGCTTTGATCTTGTCTAGGATGGTGCCAGTGTTGGTATCGGTCATGATGTCTCCGGTGTTGCCCAGTTTATGGCCGCTTGGCCTTGGGCGTGCAACCAGTCATTGCAGCGCGAGAAGGGGCGTGACCCGAAAAACCCACGCCGCGCGGACAGGGGCGACGGGTGCGGGGTTTCGAGCTTGAAGTTCGGTCCCCCGTCCACATCCCGCGCGACTTTCTGGGCATGCGCACCCCACAGCAAATAGGCGCGGGGACGGTCGGCCAAGCGGCCAAGAATTTGCGTGGTCAGCTGCTGCCAGCCCAGTTTCCCATGGCCGCCTGCGTCCCGCGCAGGCACGGTCAATGTGGTGTTCAACAACAGCACGCCCTGATCCGCCCAGAACCGCAGATCGGCATCCGGTGGGCAGGCGCCGATGTCATCCACCATTTCCTTATAGATATTGGACAGCGAACGGGGCAGCGGTTTGGTATCGGCGCTGGCGGAGAAGGCAAAGCCGTGGGCGTGGCCGGGGGTGGGATAGGGATCTTGCCCCAGGATCACCACGCGCACCGCGTCGGGCTGGGTATGTTCCAGCGCGGCGAAAACCTGCGGTCGGGGCGGCAGCGTCTCGCGCGGGTCCGCGGCTAGCGCGGCGGCGATGCCGGGCAGGGTGTCGTCAAAGAACGCAAGGTCGCGCCAGGCCCCGAGGCGCGACAGGTCAAAACGGCTCATGCGGTCTGGGTGATCCGCGCGACTTGGGTGATCTTGTCACGGGCCGCACCGCTGTCGATGCTGTGGCGCGCCATCTCTACCCCCGCTTTCAGATCGGGCGCGGCATCGGCCACGACCAGCGCCGCCGCCGAATTGAGCAAGACCGCATCTCGGTAGGCCGATGGGGTTCCGTCCAGCAGTGCGTTGAAATAACGTGCGTTTTCTTCGGGTGTGCCGCCGATGATATCCTCGAACGGATGGACCGGAAGGCCCGCGTCTTCGGGCGTGATCTCGAATTCGGAAATGGTGCCATCAGGGTTCAGCGCGGCGATCCAGCTGGTGCCGGTGATCGTCAGCTCGTCCGTCCCGTCGGAGCCATGCACAAGCCACGCTTTTTCAGAGCCAAGCGCGCCAAGTGTTTCGGCCATCGGGCGGATCAGATCGCGGCGATAGGCCCCGGTCAGCTGCCGTTTGACGCCCGCAGGGTTGGTCAGCGGGCCGAGGATGTTGAAGATCGTGCGTGTGCCCAGTTCGGACCGCGTGGGCATGACATGGGCAATCGCGGGATGGTGCATCGGGGCCATCATAAAGCCGATGCCCGCATCGCGCAGGGCGGCCTCGACCACTTTTGGTCCGACCATCACCTTGAGCCCCATCTGCGTCAGCGCATCCGCCGCGCCGGATTTGGACGACAGGTTGCGGTTGCCATGTTTCGCCACCACGACGCCCGCGCCGGCAACGACAAAGGCCGTCGCGGTAGAGATATTCAGCGTGCCCTTGCCATCACCACCGGTCCCCACGATGTCCATCGCGCCTTCGGGGGCGGTGACGGGATTGCATTTGGCGCGCATGACATGGGCGGCGGCAGCATATTCATCCACCGTCTCGCCACGGGTGCGCAGGGCCATCAGGAAACCACCGATCTGGCTTGGGGTCGCTTCGCCCTCGAACAGGATCTGGAACGCGGTCTCGGCCTGATCGCGGGTCAGCGGGCCATTGGCGGCCGCATCGATCAGAGGTTTCAGAGCATCGCTCATGCGGGCACCTTTACGTTGTTCAGAAAGTTTTGCAGCATCTGGTGACCGTGGTCCGAACGGATCGATTCCGGGTGGAACTGCACGCCATGCAGCGGCAGGTCACGGTGTTGCAGGCCCATGATCGTGCCGTCCTCAAGCTCTGCCGTGATCTCAAGACAGTCGGGCAGGGTGGCGCGGTCAACGATCAGCGAATGATAGCGCGTCGCGGCAAAGGGCGATGGCAGCCCCGCAAAGACGCCCTGACCCTTGTGGTGCATCATGCCCATCTTGCCGTGCACGATTTCGCCCGCGCGCACGACCTTGCCGCCGAACGCCTGACCCAGCGTCTGATGGCCAAGGCACACACCCAATAGCGGCGTGCTTGTTTCGGCGGCGGCTGCCGTCAACGCAAGGCAGATGCCCGCTTGATCCGGGTCGCAGGGGCCGGGCGACAGGATGATCCCCGCGGGGTTCATCGCCATCGCGGCCTGCACGTCGATCTGGTCGTTGCGGCGGATTTCGACTTCGGCCCCGAGGTCACCCAGATAGTGTACGAGGTTGTAGGTGAAGCTATCGTAGTTATCTATCAAGAGCAGCATGCGGCAATTCTTTGTATTGGGGCAGGGTTTAGGGCTAGAGGAACCGCGCAAAACCACGGTATAATGTCCGCTGATACATGTTCAGGGTTAAGACCTATCGTCAAGGGCAGCAGGCCGGAGAGCCGCGCGAACCGGAACAAAAACAGGAGCGATCATCTATGTCACGCGGGTTTATTGGCGGCATCCTCATTGGTGCGGTATTCAGTGTCGGCGTCGCCGGTGTCGCGTCCTTCATGGTGCCTATGGGGCCCGCGCCCTTGCAAGACACGCCTGTGCCAAGTGACGCGCCTGACGCAGAGCGCGCGACCAACGCGCCCGAAATGCCGGAACCCCCGGTGGTAGCGGCTGATGAAACGCCCCTGACGGCAGCTGAGGACACTAACGAGGATGTGATCACGCCAGAGCCGGAGCCAGTTGTCGAAGAGCCTGTCGTCGAGGAGCCGACCGTTGAACCAGAGCCCGAGACTGTGCCGAAAGCCGGGGTCGCACCAGAAGTAGAAGCACCGGTCGCGCAAGAGGCTGTTCAAGACGCACCTTTAGAGGACGCGCCGGACGTCGCGGCAGCGCCTGAGACGGTAGAGGCTGAACCACAGCCCGAGCCAGAGGTCGCCCCAACGCCGCAGCCCGCGCCGCAGATCGCACAGGATATCGACGCGACAGCCTCCGTGACCGTGCTCGATGCGGCTGCACCGAAGATCACGCTCGATGATCCTGTCTTGCCCAATCCGATGGCGCTCGCACCGATGGAACCGACCGAGCCGGATGCGCTTGGCATCGAGACCCGGACAGCACCGCCCGTCACCGCCGACGAAAGCGTCGACACGCCAGTGTCGCCCACGCCGGATACCGATGTCGCCACCGCGCCAAGCGCGCCCGACGCGCAACCCGAAGAAGCCCCCGCCGATGTTGTCTTTGGCGCGCCCGAGCAACGCACAGACGGGCGGCCCACAATCGGTACCCCTGCGGCGATCACCTCTGAACGGGATACGGGCGTGACGATCAACCGCCTGCCGACCGCCCAATCGGGCGAACAGACCGCCCCCGAGGCGCAAGCCACCGCACAAAGCCCCGCGATCACCCGGTATGGTCAGCCTTTCGCGAACCCTGATGACAAACCGCTGATGAGCGTCCTGTTGATGGACGTGGGCAGTGACCTGCAAGGGGGCGAGGTCGGTATCGCCGCGCTGCGCAGCTTTCCCTATCCGCTGAGCTTTGCCGTCGACGTCAGCCTGCCAGACGCGGCAGAGCGCATGCAGACCTACCGCAATGAAGGGTTCGAGGTGCTGGCGATGGTCGACCTGCCTCAAGGCGCGCAGCCAAGCGATGCAGAGACCACGCTGGCGGTCGCCTTCTCGCGCATGCCCGAAGTGATCGGCGTGCTGGAAGGGCTGGGTGCCGGGCTGCAACCCGACCGCGCAACAGCAGATCAGGTGACTGCGATCCTTGGGCAGGGGGGCTATGGCCTTGTGACCCAGGACAAGGGGCTGAACACGATGCCCAAGCTTGCAGTGAAAGAGGGCGTGCCCGCTGCACCCGTGTTCCGCGACTTTGACAGCAAGGGGCAGACGCCCACCGTGATCCGGCGGTTCCTTGATCAGGCCGCGTTCAAGGCGGGGATCGAAGGGTCGGTGATCATGATGGGGCGGATGCGGCCCGAGACGATCTCGGCGCTGTTGGTCTGGGGGTTACAGGACCGTGCCAGCCAGGTCGCACTCGCCCCTGTCTCAGCCGTGCTGAAAAACGCGACGCCTGAATGATCCACCGGTAAAGCCGTCAAAACCTGCGCGCTGCGCGGGCTTCGACGTGCCTGAGTGTGATCTGCCTAGATAATCTCGTCTTCGTCGAACAGCGGGTCGCTTTCGAGCTGCGTGATCATATCCTCGACCGTGTCTGCCACCGCCTTGGGCAGCAGCTTTGCCAAGTGGAAGACCGCGTCGCCCTCGTTCACCACGGGCAGGATCGCGCGGCCGATCAGGATACCGTCATGGGGTGCGATAATATCCTCTTCGGTCTTGCCGAACGGGTCAGAGACTGTCGCCAGTGCGTCGCCCTGTTTCACGGTCTCCCCCTCGGCCCTGAAGGTGCGCAGCAGCCCACCCACGGGCGCGCGCAGCCAGGTCGAGCTTGAGCAGACATGGGACTGCCTGCGTGAAGGGGTGATGCCCTTGGCCGGCAGCATGTCTTCGGCATGCATGACCCGCAAGATACCCGCAACGCCCGCGCGCACCGCCATCTCGTCAAAGCGCAGCCCTTCGCCCGCCTCGTAGAGCAGGATCGGCGTGCCTTGTTTCGCGGCGACCGCGCGCAGCGATCCGTCGCGCAGGGGCGAGGTCAGCACCACCGGTGCGGCAAAGCTGGCGGCCATGCGCCGCGTCACCGCATCTGATGGAGAGATCCGCACCTGCGGCAGGTTGGTCCGGTGGATCGCGGCTGAATGCAGATCGATTCCGAAATCACAGCGCAGCACCACGTCGTTCAGAAAGATATGCGCCAGCCGTGACCCCAAAGACCCAGACGGGTGCCCCGGAAAACAGCGATTCAGATCGCGCCGGTCCGGCAGATAGCGTGACCGGTTCAGGAAACCGAAAGAGTTCACCACCGGGATCACCAGCAGCGTCCCCCGCAGGGATTTCAACTGCGGTGCGCGCAGCAGACGGCGCACGATCTCGACCCCGATCAGCTCGTCCCCGTGAACAGCGGCGCTGACAAACATGGTGGGGCCGGGGCGCTTGCCGTGGATCACTTCAAGCGAGAGCCCGACAGGCGTGTGGTCCGGCAGGATCGAGATCGGCAAGTCGATCTGTGCCCGAGAGCCGGGCGCCACGTGTTGACCCGCAATCTCGAACGGGGCTTGGGTCGGCATCCTCAGCTGTTCCCTTGACCTGCGAAGCGTGCTGCATCGGCCGCCGCACGGCGGATCGCGTCGGATTTATGCACCGTTTCCATATACTCCGCCTCTGCGTCGCTGTCATAGACGACGCCGCCGCCGGCCTGAATATACAGGGTCTTGTCCTTGATGACGGCCGTGCGCAGCGCGATGCACATGTCCATGTCGCCGCCCGCGCTAAAGTAGCCTACACCGCCGCCGTAGAGCCCGCGTTTCTCGGGTTCCAGCTCGTCGATAATCTCCATCGCGCGGACCTTGGGCGCGCCTGAAACGGTGCCCGCAGGCATCCCGGCAAAGAAGGCATCCAGCGCATCGCGGTCTTCGCGCAGCTCGCCCACGACATTGGACACGATGTGCATCACGTGGCTGTAGCGTTCGACGATGAATTCCTCGGTCGGGCGCACGGTGCCGATCTTGGCGACCCGGCCCACGTCATTGCGGCCCAGATCAAGCAGCATCAGATGCTCAGCCAGCTCTTTCTGGTCGGCCAGCAGATCAGCCTCCAGCGCGCGGTCTTCTTCCGGCGTGGCCCCGCGACGACGGGTACCTGCAACGGGGCGGATCGTGATCTCGTTGCCGAAGACGCGCACAAGGATCTCGGGCGAGGCCCCGACGACGTGGAAATCACCGAAGTTGAAATAGAACATGAAGGGCGACGGGTTGGTCCGGCGCAGACTGCGATACAGCGCGAACGGCGGCTGCGAGAACCCCTGCGCCCACCGTTGCGACGGCACCACCTGAAAGATGTCGCCCGCCACGATATATTCCCGCGCTTTTTCAACGGCGGATTTATAGCCTTCGCGGGTGAAATTGCTGACGGGGGCGGATTCTTCGTGGGCGTCGCCCAGATCACGGCTGGTGCCGGGCATCGACCGTTCCAGATCACGCACCGCATCCATCACGCGTTCGGCGGCTTGGGCATAAGCGGCCTTGGCCGATTGCCCGTCAGACACCCAAGCTGGCGACACGATCGTGACCTCGCCCTTGACCCCGTCAAGCACGGCAATCACCGAGGGGCGCACCATCATCGCATCGGGCAGCCCCATGGGATCGGGGTTCACATTCGGCAGATGTTCCACCAGCCGGATCATGTCATACCCCAGATAGCCGAACAGCCCGGCGGCGGCTTGCGGCAGGTCATCGGGCAGGTCGATCTTCGACTCCGCGATCACCGCACGCAAAGTATCCAGCGGATCCCCCGCGACATCGTCGAAGGCATCCACGTCATAGCGTGCCGAACGGTTGATGGCCGACGTGGTGCCCTGACAGCGCCAGATCAGATCGGGCTTCATCCCGATAATCGAATAGCGCCCGCGGACCTCGCCGCCGGTCACAGATTCCAGAACAAAGGCGTTCTGTGCCGCACCGGTGAGCTTGAGCATCAGCGAAACAGGCGTATCCAGATCGGCAGCCAGACGGGTATAAACGATCTGGTTCTTGCCCGCCGCATAGCCTGCGGCAAAGCTGTCATAATCGGGTGTCAACGACATGGGAGACCTACCTTAGGGGAAGTTCACGTGGACGGCGTTGATCGCCTGCTGATCGACACGCGGTGCCGTCCGGCGGATCACGTCGTCAGAGAAAGCGGCGAAAAGCGCTTGCGACAGCTGGTCATCCAGCTGGGTGGCGATCTGGGTTTTGACCTGCGTCATCCGGTCATTCTCGCCCGCGTCCTTGATGCTATCAAGACGGACAAGCGCGACCTCATCGGCACCTTCCAGCAGTTCGACCTCGCCGGGGGCTGCGTCAAACACAGCGGCGATAAACCCCTGCGGTGCGGCGCTGACCACGGCGTCGCGGGTCTGGTCGGTCCCGGTCTTGGGCTCCAGCCCCAGCTCGGCAAAATCAGCGCCATCGGCAAGTTCGGCCTGCAGGGTCTCGGCCTTGGCACGCAGGGCGGTGATCAATTGTTCGTTCTGCCACGCCTCGGCCACGTCTGCACGTGCGGCGTCAAACGGGTTGGGGCGTTCCTCTTTGGTGCCATCAAGACGCATGGCAAAAACGCTACCGTCATCCAGCTGCTGGATCTGGGGGAAGTCGCCTTCGGTCAGACGTGTCGCGGCCTCGCGGAAACCGGCATAGGCGGCGATGCTTTCGCTGCTGTCCTGGGTCCATTCGATGGTGCTGAGGGTCATTTTGCTTTCCTCGGCGATCTGTTCCAGCGTGGCCCCACCGGCCAATTGGTCATCCAGATCCTGGGCGCGGACCTCTACCAGGCGGGCCGCGCGGTCCGCGGCAAGGTCTTGCACCAGCGTCGGGCGGGCTTCTTCGAAGGTGGTGTTCAGCGACGGCAGCACACCGTTCACACGGAACAATGCAGGCCCGAGGTTGCTGGGCAGCGGGCCGACAATATCACCCACTTCGGCAGCAAACACGGCGTCCCCTGCGGCACCCAGCTGTTGCTGGCTCAGATCGCCAAGATCCACATCCGACAGGGAAAGCCCACGGTCCGCGACCAGCCCCTCAAATGTGTTGCCATCAACCTCGAGCGCGGCGGCAGCCTGATCGGCTGCCTCCTGATCGCGGAAGACCAGACGTTCGACCAAGCGGCGTTCGGGCTGGATGTATTCATCCGCGCGGTCGTCATAGGCGGCCTGAAGCTCTTCGTCGGTCAGCTCTACTTCGTCCAGCAGATCCTGCGGGCCCATCGTGATATAGCTGATGGTCTTGCTGGCGGGCAGAATGAACTGGTCGGCGTTCTCGTCGTAATAGGCCTGCAGCTGCGCATCGGTGGCGTCGGGCAGGGGCGCATCCAGATCATCTTGCGTCAGTTTGGCCCAGGTAAAGCTGCGCTGCTCGCCCACATAGGAGACAAGCGTGTCAGCATAGGCGTCGGGCATCGCAACCCCGCCGGTGATCGCTTCCTGCAACAGGGTGCGGCCCGCTTCCTCGCGCAGCGATTGTTCGAATTCATTCTCGTTCAGACCGGCCTGCTGTAGGGCAAAGCGATAGCCCTCGCGGTCAAAATTCCCGTCAACGCCTTGAAACGACGGGATTTCCACAACGCGTTCGCGCAGGTTCGCGTCGCCGATGGACAGGCCCATCTCGTCGGCCTCATTGTCGAGCGCGCGCAAACGGACCAGACGTTGCAGCACGGCACGGTCCAGCCCGATGGCTTGGGCTTCTTGAAAGCTAAGCTGTTCGCCGGACTGGCTTTCGATGGCGCGGATCTGCTGCTGCAGCTCGCGGGCATAATCGTCAACCGAGATAGACTTGTCGCCCACTTCGCCGACGGTGCGTGCGCTGCCGTTCAGATTGACCGCGCCAAAACCGCCCAGACCCAGGATCAAAAGACCCATCAGCCCCCATACTGCGGTTTTCGTAAAGCTGTTGCCTTTGGCTTTCATGGTGTCATCCCTTAAACGCACGTTTTGCCCTGTCTATGCGGTGCGCGGCAGGGGGGCAAGAGCCGCGTTAGACCTGTGTCAGACGGTCAAACAGCACCTCAATGCCTGCGACATCCAGATTGGCAAAAGCGAGGCGCAGATGCCGCCCGCCGGTGATATCTTCTGCCGGATGGAACATGGTGCCGGGCAGGGTCAGCACGGCCGCCTCGCGCACCAGCCGCGGGGCCAATGTGGCAGAGCTTTCGTCAAAGGGATGCGAGAGATAGGCGAAATAGCCGCCAAGCCCCAAAAGCTTCCAGCCTTTCGCGTCCAAACGGTGCATGCTGTCGGCAATCGCCTGTCGCCGCGCCAGGATCTCGCGCCGCTCGCCGGCCAGCCATGTGTCAAGGTTCTGCATCCCCCAAAGGGCGGCATGCTGACCGATCTGGCCGGGACAAATGGCAACGGTATCCAGGAACTTCTCAACCTCGGCAAGACGTGCCTGAGAGGCGACAATCGCGCCCACTCGGTGACCAGTCAGACGGTAGGCCTTTGAAAAAGAATATAAATGGATCAACGTATCGTGCCAGTCGGGGTCCTGAAACAGACGGTGCGGCGGGCCGGAACGACTGTCAAAGTCGCGATAGGTCTCGTCCAGGATGAGGGCGATACCGCGCGCACGGGCCAGATCGAAAAACGCCTGCACCAGCTCTTCGGGGTATTCAACGCCGCCGGGGTTGTTGGGCGTGACCAAAGCGATGGCACGGGTGCGGTCGGTGATCAGGGCGGCAGCCTGATCCGGGTCGGGTAAGAGCGCATCCCCCACCGGCAGCGGCACGGCGGCGACACCCGACATGTCCAGCCACATCTTGTGGTTAAAGTACCACGGCACCGGCAGGATCACCTCGTCCCCCTCGGCACAGAGCGTGGCAATCGCAGCGGCAAAGGCCTGATTGCAGCCCGATGTAATCGCCGCTTGCGCGGGCTCTACCGCGCCAGCGTAATGGGCGCTGACCTGCGCGGCCAGCTCGTCACGCAATTCGGGCAGACCCAGCACCGGCCCGTAAAGATGCGCATCATCGTTGTTCAGCGCGACATCAGCCATGGCCTGACGCATGGCCTGCGGGGGCGGATCGACAGGGGCGGCTTGGCTCACGTTGATCAGGGGGCGGTCGGCGTCAAAATGGACGCCCGTCAACCAGCGGCGCGCCTCCATCACCGGAGGAGAGAAAGTCGCGGCGGTACGCGGGGTCATGGTCAATGCTCCTGACTGGGCGAGGGAGGGGGCGCTTCGGCGAGCGGACCAGCGCAAAGTCTGACACGGCGCGGGGCCGCTGCTTCCAAATGGTCCTAAATCCTCGCCGAAGGCAGGTATCTGCGGGGGGGCCGTTTAGTCTTTGCCGCGGTAGGGCTCTACATATTGCAGCGCCATATCCCAGGGGAAGAAAATCCAGGTATCCTGGCTGACTTCGGTAATGAAGGTATCCACCTGCGGGCGGCCCTTGGGCTTGGCATAGACGGTGGCCAGATGCGCATTGGGATAAAGCTGGCGCACGACTTCAAGGGTTTTACCGGAATCCACCAGATCGTCGATGATCAGGATACCGGTGCCGTCGCCCATCAGCTCTGCATCGGGGGCCTTGAGCACGACCGCGTCCGATTGATCCTGATGGTCATAGGACTTGATCGAAATCGTGTCGACGGTGCGGATATCCAGCTCGCGGGCGGCGATCATCGCGGGGGCCATGCCGCCACGGGTGATCGCAACCACAGCACGCCAGCCGCCGTCATCGGGGCCCATGCCGTCCAGACGCCACGCCAGCGCACGGCTGTCACGGTGGATCTGGTCCCAGCTGATGTGAAACCCTTTTTCATGGGGCAGGCGCGAGGCATCCTTGCTCATGTCGTTATTCCTTTGCCATGTCTGGGGCGTCGACGGCTTTCATGCCCACCACGTGATAGCCCGCATCCACATGCAGATTCTCGCCCGTCGTACCCGAGCCAAGATCGCTAAGCAGGAACAGCGCGGATTTACCCACATCGTCGATGGTCACGTTGCGACGCAGGGGCGAGTTATACTCGTTCCACTTCATGATATAGCGGAAGTCGCCGATGCCGGATGCTGCCAATGTCTTGATCGGGCCGGCGCTGATCGCGTTAACGCGGATGCCGTCCTTGCCCAGATCCTCGGCCAGATATTTGACCGATGCTTCCAGAGCGGCCTTGGCGACGCCCATCACATTATAATGCGGCATCACTTTTTCGGCACCGTAATAGGTGAGCGTGACCGCGCTGCCGCCGGACTTCATCATCTTTTCCGCGCGCTGCATCACAGCGGTGAAGGAGTAGACAGAGATATCCATCGACATCGCGAAATTGGCGCGGCTGGTGTCGACATAACGCCCGCGCAATTCGTTCTTGTCAGAGAACCCGATCGCGTGGACGATAAAGTCGATCCCGTCCCAACGTTCGCCCAAAGCGGTAAACAGCGCGTCAATCGACTCTTCCGACCCCACATCGCAGGGCAGGACCAGATCGCTACCCAGTTGCGCCGCCAGCGGATCGACCCGCTTTTTCAGCGCGTCGCCTTGATACGAGAATGCCAGCTCTGCACCGGCATCCGCGAGAGTGCGTGCGATGCCCCAGGCAATCGACTTGTCATTGGCGAGGCCCATGATAAGCCCACGTTTGCCTGCCATCAGGTCATTTGCCATTGTACTTCCTTCGACTATGTCACTGAACTTTTATCCGGTTTATGCTATTGATAGTTTGGCATCAAGGCTGCACGGTGATCGCGGCACTTGAGAGGACGCCGTGATAGACCGCCCTGGCGGTTTTTTCGGCGCGGCGGTGTGTTTAGTTGTTCTAGTATGTCATTTGATGTAAGGCATTGTCGCAAGATTGCGTCGATGCGCAAGGAAGGGGATCATGATCATGGAAGTGCGCAAAGGCATTTTTGCCGGTGACGATCCCTTTGTGATTGCGCGCCGCTGGCTGGATGAGGCAACGCAGACAGAGGTCAACGACCCAAATGCCATCGCGCTATCGACCGTGGATGCCGACGGTCTGCCCAATGCGCGCATGGTGTTGCTAAAGGAAATCGAAGACGCGGCATTCGTCTTTTACACAAACTACACCAGCGCCAAGGCGCAAGAGCTGGATCACGCGGGCAAGGCTGCTTTCGTGATGCATTGGAAATCCCTGCGCCGCCAGATACGGGTGCGCGGCGTGGTTTCCAAAGAAGAAGGCCCGCAGGCGGACGCATATTACAAGTCGCGTTCGCTCAAAAGCCGGTTGGGGGCCTGGGCCTCTGACCAATCGTCCCCTTTAGCCAGCCGTGCGTCATTGGTCGCCGAAGTGGCAAAAGTCACCGCCAAAAAGGGGCCAAACCCAGACCGTCCACCTTTTTGGGGGGGCTACCGGATCACCCCGGTCGAAATCGAGTTCTGGGCCGACGGAGAGTATAGATTGCATGACCGTTTTGTCTGGCGACGTGCCGAACAAACCGGTGATTGGAGCGTAACGAGATTGAACCCATAAGGCGGCTTTTGCCGCTGATATTTTGTACGCGGGCACGCTGTTGCCTGACCTAGAGAAGACCAAAGGACATTTGTGTCAGAAGTATCCAGCAATAGCTCTGCCATTTCCGGCGTGGTGAAATGGTTTGACCCCGCAAAGGGGTTCGGTTTCGTTGTCTCAGACGCTGGCGGGCCTGATATCCTGTTGCACGTCAATGTGTTACGTAATTACGGACAAAGCTCTGTCGCGGACGGAGCGCGCATTGACCTAACGGTGCAAAAGACCGAACGCGGGGTACAGGCGACCCAGGTCCATGCGGTACACCCGCCCGCTGCCGCTCAGGCGATGGCGTTATCGGATATCGTGGGCATCGATCCCGCGCTGGTAGCCGCCGCACCGCTGGAACCCGCGCGGGTCAAATGGTTTGATAAATCCAAAGGCTTTGGTTTCGCGAATGTGTTTGGCAAAAGCGATGACATCTTTCTACATATAGAAGTGTTGCGCCAGTCGGGCCTGTCGGATTTGCAACCGGGCGAGGCATTGGCGCTGCGGGTCATTAACGGGGAACGCGGCCAGATGGCGGCAGAGGTACATGCATGGGAAACGGTACGACTCGATTCATCTGGCACCGCGCAAAGCTGATCCGCGCGGGTCTTTTGGCCTTTGCCACTCTGGCGATGGCAGGGGCGGCCGCTGCCAAATGCAGCGACACCAGCGTGACGCTGCGCGGCGACTGGGGGCAGGCGCGCTTTAGCGTCGAGATTGCCGATGATGCCGGTGAACGTGCCCAAGGATTGATGCATCGCACCTCACTGGCAGGCAGCGCGGGGATGCTCTTTATCTATGAAGAACCGCAGCCTCTCAGCTTTTGGATGCGCAACACTTTGATTCCCCTCGACCTATTGTTCATCGATTCCCGTGGTGTGGTGCAGCACATCCACCATAATGCGATTCCGCTCGACGAATCTCCGCTCGAGGGGGGCAGTGATGCGCTGCTGGCGGTGTTGGAAATCAATGGCGGATTAAGCGCGCGGATGGGCATTACACCGGGGACAGAGCTGCGCCATCCCGCGTTTGCAGGGCGCAATCCGGCATGGCCCTGTTAGTTCGTCAGAAACTATCATTTTCTGTGAACTTAGGGCTTTTCAATCCGATTGCTTGGGGCTAAGTAAGCCGCAGTCGGGGCGTGGCGCAGCCTGGTAGCGCACCTGTTTTGGGTACAGGGGGTCGGAAGTTCGAATCTTCTCGCCCCGACCACTTTAAGAACCACCACATATAGTGTTCCTGATCTGCTTCATGCAGATCAGAACGCTGTATTTGTGTGCAGTCGTTCTTTTTTGCCACAGAAGCACGCTCTAAATCTGGTGAGATAGCCGGGATTGCGAACCTATATCTGGTGGCTGCATAAATTTTTATCATCCACAGTTCCGCCATGTTTATCCCCAGCCCGCTGTTTGGGATTTTGTGGATAACTCAAGCGATACATGAGCCAGCCGCGCTAAACCTTAGCGTTTATTAACTTTATCCGCGGTGTGGAAAACCACCCTCGAGATCCGCTGTCTGTGCATATCATTTCGCTGAATCACCGCGCCGACCGAAGCTTCAAAAAATGCCGATCCGGTCAAGATGCAACTTCCCTTATTTCGATAATAAAGCCGTTGACCCAATAGGGCTGCATACGCCAGTTTGTGTAAATCGACGGGCGGGCCACTACATCTGGTGATTGATCGGGGTGGCCTGCTGATCGGGTGAAATTGGGTTTCGCACATTTGCGCCGGTTAAACGGCTTGATCCAAGACCAACCTGATGCGGGTGCGGGGGACGATGCACACCGGCGATAGGTTTGGCGGCCCGATCATGCCGCTGGTTGAGAGTTTGAAAATTTGGGGCAGCACTTATGAAAATCGAGAGAAAATTCACGCGATCCGGTCAGGATGCCTACGCAGAACTGGACTTTGTGAGCACAGCCTCCGAAATCCGCAATCCTGACGGGTCGGTGGTCTTTCGCCTCGATAACGTCGAAGTGCCCTCCAGCTGGAGCCAGGTCGCCTCTGATGTGATCGCCCAGAAATATTTCCGCAAGGCAGGCGTCCCGTCCGAGACCAAGAAGGTCAAGGAAAAGGGCGTGCCAGAATTCCTCTGGCGTTCGGTGCCGACCGATGACGCGACCATGGGCGGCGAGACGTCGTCGAAGCAAGTGTTCGACCGTCTGGCCGGCGCTTGGGCCTATTGGGGTTGGAAAGGTGGCTATTTCACCACCGAAGAAGACGCCCAAGCCTATTATGACGAGATGCGCCACATCCTGGCCAGCCAGCGCGGCGCACCCAACAGCCCGCAATGGTTCAACACCGGTCTGCATTGGGCTTACGGCATCGATGGTCCCGCGCAGGGGCATTACTATGTTGATTACAAATCCGGCAAGCTGACGCGGTCGACATCGTCTTACGAGCACCCGCAGCCCCACGCTTGCTTCATCCAGTCCGTCGCTGACGATCTGGTCGGTGACGGCGGCATTATGGACCTGTGGGTCCGCGAGGCGCGTCTGTTCAAATACGGTTCCGGCACCGGCACCAACTTCTCGAGCCTGCGGGCGGCGGGCGAGAAACTGTCGGGCGGGGGGAAATCCTCTGGCTTGATGGGTTTTCTGAAAATCGGTGACCGTGCGGCAGGCGCGATCAAATCGGGTGGCACCACACGGCGCGCGGCCAAGATGGTTATCGTTGATGCGGACCACCCCGATATCGAGGATTTCATCAACTGGAAGGTCATCGAAGAGCAAAAGGTGGCGAGCATCGTCGCTGGCTCGAAGATGCATGAACGCGAGCTGAACAAGCTGTTTGCCGCGATCAAAGCATGGGATGGCGCAGAGGCCGACGCCTATGACCCCGCCAAGAACGACCAGCTGAAGGCCGCGATCCGCAGCGCGAAAAAATGCGCGATCCCAGAGACATACGTCAAGCGAGTGCTGGATTATGCCAAGCAGGGTCATACCTCGATCGAATTCCCGACCTATGACACCGACTGGGATTCCGAAGCCTATTCCTCGGTCTCGGGCCAGAACTCCAACAACTCGATCCGGGTGACCAACGCTTTCCTGCACGCCGTCGAAAAAGACGCCGATTGGGAACTGCTGGACCGCACCACGGGGCGCGTGTCGAAAACCATCCGCGCCCGTGACCTGTGGGAGCAAGTCGGCCACGCGGCTTGGGCCTGCGCCGATCCCGGTATCCAGTATCACGACACGGTAAACGACTGGCACACATGCCCCGAAGACGGCGCGATCCGCGGGTCGAACCCGTGCTCCGAATACATGTTCCTCGACGACACGGCCTGTAACCTCGCGTCGATGAACCTGCTGACCTTCCTGCAAGACGAGGAGTTCATGGTCGAAGACTATATGCACGCCTCGCGTCTGTGGACCGTTACGCTCGAAATCTCGGTGATGATGGCGCAGTTCCCGTCCAAGGAAATCGCGCAGCGGTCCTATGATTTCCGCACGCTGGGTCTGGGCTACGCCAACATTGGCGGTCTGCTGATGAACATGGGCTTTAGCTACGACAGCGACGAAGGCCGTGCGCTTTGCGGGGCGCTGACCGCGATCATGACGGGCGTTTCCTATGCCACCTCCGCCGAGATGGCGGGCGAGCTGGGGGCCTTCCCCGGCCACGCCAAGAACGCCGATCATATGCTGCGCGTCATCCGCAATCACCGCAACGCGGCCCACGGCAAGACCGACGGCTACGAGGCCCTGTCGGTCAAACCCGTGCCACTGGATCACGCAAACTGCCCGCAAGCCAACCTGATCGACATCGCCACCGCGACCTGGGACGAAGCCCTGCGTCTTGGCGAAAAGCACGGGTACCGCAACGCGCAAACCTCTGTGATTGCGCCGACGGGCACCATCGGTCTGGTGATGGATTGCGACACCACCGGGATCGAGCCTGACTTTGCGCTGGTGAAATTCAAGAAGCTCGCGGGCGGTGGCTATTTCAAGATCATCAACCAGTCGGTGCCTGCAGCGCTTGAAAAGCTTGGCTACGGCTCCGCCCAGATCGAAGAAATCGTCGGCTATGCCGTCGGTCACGGCACCATCGGCAACGCGCCTGCGATCAACCACACCACGCTGGTCGGCCACGGTTTTGGCCCTAACGAGCTGGCCAAGATCGACGCGGCGCTGGCACAGGCCTTCGACATCCGCTTTGTCTTCAACCAATGGACATTGGGCGAGGAGTTCTGCACGCAAGTCCTTGGCATCCCTGCCGAAAAGCTGAACGACCCGACGTTTGACCTGCTGAAATCCCTGGGCTTTTCCAAGAAAGACATCGAAGCGGCCAACGACCATGTTTGCGGCACGATGACGCTGGAAGGCGCGCCGCACCTCAAGCCCGAACACTACGGCATCTTCGACTGCGCCAACCCCTGCGGC
>NZ_DGMH01000034.1:0-1664 GCF_002388305.1 Sulfitobacter sp. UBA4523 | reverse complement strand
AAGACGATCAACATGCCGAATGACGCCACCATCGAGGATTGCCAGAACGCATACGAGCTGTCGTGGTCGCTTGGCGTCAAAGCCAACGCGTTGTACCGCGACGGATCGAAACTGTCGCAGCCTCTGGCTTCTGCGCTGGTCGAGGATGATGACGAGGCCGCCGAAACGCTGGAAAGCGGCACCACTCACGAGAAAGCCACCGTGCTGGCTGAAAAGATCGTCGAGAAGGTCATCGTCAAAGAGATCATCAAATCGCACCGTGAAAAGATGCCTCAGCGCCGCAAGGGGTATACCCAAAAGGCCAATGTGGGCGGGCACAAGGTCTATTTGCGCACCGGTGAATACGAAGACGGCTCCTTGGGCGAGATCTTTATCGACATGCACAAGGAAGGCGCGGGCTTCCGTGCGATGATGAACAACTTTGCCATCGCCGTGTCCGTGGGTCTGCAATACGGCGTCCCGTTGGAGGAATTCGTCGACGCCTTCACCTTCACCAAGTTCGAACCCGCTGGCATGGTGCAGGGCAACGACAGCATCAAGAACGCGACCTCGATCCTTGACTATGTGTTCCGCGAGCTCGCCGTGTCCTATCTGGACCGTACCGATCTGGCGCATGTGCAACCCGAAGGGGCCAGCTTTGACAGCCTCGGCCGCGGCGATCAGGAAAGCGTTGCCAATGTGGCGGAGATCTCCGAAACCGCCGCCAACCGCTCGCTCGAGGTGCTCAAGCAGATCAGCTCCACCGGGTATCTGCGCAACCGTCTGCCGCAGGATCTGGTGCTGCTGCAAGGCGGGCAGGGGCAGGGCGACACGCAGACGCTTGACCGTGTGATGCCGCAGGCAGGCCAAGCCTCGGTCGCGGCAAGCATGGGGTCGACCACAGCGGTGTCCAGTGGCGCGGTCAGCATGGACGCCCGTACCAAGGCAAAGATGCAGGGCTACGAGGGCGAAGCCTGCGGAGAATGCGGCAACTACACGCTGGTCCGCAACGGCACCTGCATGAAGTGCAACACCTGCGGCGGAACGTCGGGCTGCAGCTAAGACAAACGCCCCGGCCTTGTGAAAAGCCAAGCATATGAAGCCCATTTCGAGTGTTTCGGCGGCCATTTACAGGGTGATTAACGCCCAGTTCGCGCAAGTTGTTGATTTTATTGACGCGGGCTGGGGCAGATCTTTTTTGAAGTTTGATGGTCTAGTTCGGCAATAACGGAGGAGAAACGAGGCAACTATCGGACGTGAGCTACCAAAAGGCATGACGTTACATCTCATTACGGTGTCAAATTGCTAGCAGTTTCGGAATGAGAAAGGAGATAGTTTCTTTTCTCATTCCATCGAACAGGGGGCCGGTGCGCTAGCCCCTAACGATGGCCAAGCCGCAGGCATAAAACAAACGAGCGGTGAACGATGAGCTTGGCTATGCGAAACTTAGGGTGCCCTCTGGGCATCCTTTTTTCGGTGCATGTTTAAAAAGAGTTAGTTATATTCGCACACTGAGCTCTTTTCTTGATAAATCTTTGGTCGGTATCTGCGCGAGGTGAAGGGATTTTAGTTTAGTTCATTAGCTATAGAACGTGTCTTAGTGATTGGGCTGCCTTTGGGCATTGATGGTCTTAAAACGATCATGGCCCTCTCCGGACATTCGGGGACTATCCTGAATTTTGTGC
>NZ_DGMH01000063.1:8708-13118 GCF_002388305.1 Sulfitobacter sp. UBA4523 | reverse complement strand
CGGCCTACGCCGGATGCTTACGCATCGCCTGCGGGCCTTGTGGCGTTTTGAGCCAACGTGATGGCGCGAGGGATGACCTGATAGGAACGCAGGTCCCGCTACCTATAGCTGAATTTACGGAAGTGGGATGCTTCGTAAACACAAAGATTCGCACATAGACACCTCAGCGAGAGCGCAAACTGTTAGCCCTCCACTCAAACAACCTGAACGCGCCCTAGAGCCGCAGCAGGCGTGCCTCATGGCGTTTCAGCGTGTTACGCGCGGCGTTGTATTGCTTTATCCCGATCTGCTCTGAAAGCGCGGGGAACAGGGCCAGGATCTCGTCGCGTTGCGCTTGGCCGATGCTTTGGAGTGTCTCTACTCCCGGCTGAAAGCTTTCTGTCCATGCCCCGTCCGACAGCACAAGCTGATGACTTTCGAACATCAGGTGCACGTATTGAACAGAAGGAGGCGTCAACGTCCGGATCGTGTCACCATTCACCAAGTGCTTCGCGGCGACGAGGACCTCGTCCTGACCAAAATGTAGCATCGATCGCGCATCGGAAAGAAATATTCGGTGGTTGGGTGAAACGATAAGGTCGCGTTCCGGCGTTCCAGCGCCGAGAGCACCCGCCGTGATTAAAACGGGGCGCAGGTGTGGATAGACGACCAGCTCTGCCGCTGTCAGCTGACGTGCACCGACCCAAGAGACTTTCTGCATTCCGTGGTCGCGTGTGATGACAGCGTCACCGGCTTGCAAGTGCTCTACAGGGGTGTCGCCTTTTGCAGTGGCGATCAGGCTGCCCGCGGTGAAACATGGCACGGTGTTCCCGACATAGAACTTGCCATTGCCATCCTCCAACGTACCGGATGCGATGGAGCCGTCGCCGTCAAAATCCTGATCCGTATTGCGGTCAATCTTGAGTGTGCCGATATTGTCGCCCGCATTGGTACCTGGTGCCACCAGTAGATTCCCAAATGTCGGTGCGCTTGGGTCGTTGGCACCGCTTTCAGTGCGGGGCACCAGAACGTTGGCGTTGAACCGCACGTAGGTGTCGCCAAGTCCGCTGACATCGCTTTGGATATTCGCCGATTGGCCGGGATTCATCGGAACGTAATTATATTGGACGATGCCGGCGTTATAGTCGGCAGCACTGGCATAGACCTTGATCCCGATGAAGGACGAGCCCCCGTCAAGTTCACCGTCTGCCGTTTCATTCTGTGTAATGAATTCGATGATGGCATCGTCAGCGAAGGGCTGGCTGCCACCGGAAAGCGTCATCTGACCAGCGCCGTCTTGGCCTGCGCTGGAGTTTGTGGACACGGCGGGATTGTTGATAACATCGATACCAAACGCAAAAAAGCTCGCCATCTCTTTATCCTCTGGTGGCCTGTGGGGCGGTCAAATGATCCGGACCGGCCTAGTTTATAGTAATTTCTGCAATTTCATTAGCGATAAGCGGCGACAAATCGACTTAACTTTTGAGATGTCACAGGGATGTGAAGCGGGCCCGACGCCAGTGGGGCGTCTTTGATGGCGCTATCGATGGTGGTTGATATGCCGCAGATGCGATGCTGATTTGAAAGGGCAGTTCGATGGGCAGGGACAACGATCGCTAAGGCAGCACTAAGTAACAGTGAAACAAAACAGCGACTTATCGGGGATAAGTGGTGCCCAGGAGAGGACTCGAACCTCCACACCGTTGCCAGTACTAGCACCTGAAGCTAGCGCGTCTACCATTCCGCCACCTGGGCACAGGGGGGTTGTGAGGGAGCGTTTATTGTTGTGGGGCGGGGGTGTCAATTGGATTCTCGCAACAAAATGAAACGGCGTGAAAATAAATCCGGAAAACCGAGGTTTGGTGCGGTGGGACGGGCTTTCGAGGCGATCTCTGCCGGAATTGCTGCTTGTTCCCGAGGGGGGCTGGATGTATCTGTAGCGCTAGATTTTCTGGTCAGGGGTATCATCATGGCAAAGCTGGTCACGGTTTACGGCGGCTCCGGGTTTGTGGGGCGGTATATCGTTCGTCGCATGGCATTGGCGGGATGGCGGGTGCGCGTCGCGGTGCGTCGCCCGAACGAGGCGCTGTTTGTGCGCACCTACGGGACTGTCGGCCAGGTCGAACCGGTCTTTTGCAACATCCGTGATGACGCTTCGGTGCGCGATGCGCTGCAGGGCGCTGATGCGGTGGTGAACTGCGTCGGTATTCTGGCCGAGGCGGGAAAAAACACCTTTGACGCCATTCAGGCCGACGGCGCAGAACGCATTGCGCGCTTGGCCGCCGCCGAAGGGATCGCGCGTTTGGTGCAAATCTCTGCCATCGGGGCGGATGCCGAGGCGGATAGCGAATATTCCCAAACCAAGGCGATGGGGGAGGCCGGTGTGCTCAAGCATATGCCGCAGGCTGTTATCCTGCGCCCCTCGATCGTGTTCGGCCCCGAGGATGACTTCTTTAACCGTTTCGCCGGTATGACGCGCATCAGTCCTGCGATCCCTGCTGTAGGGGCGGATACGCTGTTCCAGCCCGTCTATGTAGATGACGTGGCCCACGCGGCGGAGCTTGCGGTGACAGGCAAGGCCCCTGCCGGTATTTACGAATTGGGTGGCCCCGAGGTCGAAAGCTTTCGCGGCCTGATGCAGCGTATGCTTGACGTGGTGAACCGTCGCCGCATGGTTGTCGCCTTGCCGACTTTCGTGGCGAAGGTGATCGCCTTTGGCCTTGATGTGTTGCAGTCGGTGACGCTCGGCCTGGTTAAGAACAACACGCTGACCCGTGATCAGGTCAAGAACCTGGCGCATGATAATGTCGTGGGCGAGGGGGCGCAGGGCTTTGATGCTTTGGGGATCAGCCCCGTGTCCATGGGCTCCGTCCTGCCCGAGTACCTGTGGCGGTTCCGCCCCTCGGGCCAGTATGACGAGATCAAGCAATCCGCGAAGAACCTGCGGACCTAACGATTTCGATGTCGAATTTGGAAAGGCCCTGCCGGCGACGGCAGGGCCTTTTGCGTTAGCTGTAGGCGTATACCAAAAGCGCTACCCCCAGCAGGATGCGATAGATGACGTAGGGGGTGAAATTCACGCTGCGCAGCAGGCGCATCATCAGGAACAGTGCCAACAGTGCGGCGACGAAGGCGAAGCCCGCCGCGATCGACGCGTCGCGCGCGAGCTGCGCGTCGGCTTGCCCGATCACATCCAGTGACAAAAGCGCGCCAGAGGCGAGGATCGTGGGAATCGACATCAGCATAGACAGTGTGGCAGCGCTGGCGCGGTCATAGCCCAGTTTGCGGGCTGCGGTGATGGTGATGCCCGACCGCGATGTGCCGGGGATCAGCGCAAGCGCCTGCGCCAGACCCATCCAGACGGCACCTTTGACATCCCAGTCGCCAGTATCCCGATCGCTGCGCCCCGTGCGATCCGCCCAATAAAGCACGATACCGAAAAGCAGCATGGTCCAGCCGATCACCGCGACAGAGCGGAGCATTTCGTCAATTCCCAGCAGTTTGAACGCCAGCCCGACGACCAGCACCGGAAGTGTTGCGAGGATCAGCAGGGCGGCCAGCCTTGCGCCGGGGGTGTCCATCTTGCCGCGCAGCAGGCGACCAAGCCCGATTGTTGCTTCTGCGACCTCCGACCGGAAGTAGAGCACGACCGCAAGAAGCGTGCCCACATGCACCGCGACATCAATCGCAAGCCCCTGATCCGGCCCGCCGGTCAGCGTTGGCAGCAGGATCAAATGACCCGAGGAAGAGACAGGGAGAAACTCTGTCAGACCTTGAATGATTGCAACAAGCAGCAGTTGGAACAGGGTCATAAGGGGGGCGGCCTTTGGGTCATTGGCGATGGCATAGGCATATAACTTTGGCGGGCTGGAAGGGAAGCCCGTTGTTGGGTCCGAAACGGACATAAATATATGGTAAATTTGCGGAAATATCGGGGTTGATATGAAATAAACCGCATATAGGTCAGCAATGCTGCCTTTATAATCGTTTGGCCCCTGTGTATGAGGGGGCAGCAACGTGTTTCAGGCGGAGAGATCCAAGATGGCAAAGCAGCCAATGCTCAAGTTTACAACGGTTTCCCGGGATATGCCCGAAAAACGGATGCCGAATCTGCGTCGTGAAGACTTTAAAGAGATTTATGCGGAATACGCGGATGAGAAAGCGCAGGAGCAGTCCAGCCGCTGTAGCCAATGTGGCGTTCCCTATTGCCAGACCCATTGCCCGCTGCACAATAACATCCCCGACTGGCTGCGCCTGACCGCCGAAGGGCGTCTGCAAGAGGCCTATGAGGTCAGCCAGGCGACAAACACCTTCCCGGAAATCTGCGGCCGCATCTGCCCGCAGGACCGTCTGTGCGAAGGCAACTGTGTGATCGAACAATCCGGCCACGGCACTGTGACCATCGGCTCGGTCGAGAAATACATCACCGAT
>NZ_DGMH01000063.1:0-8633 GCF_002388305.1 Sulfitobacter sp. UBA4523 | reverse complement strand
ACCGCGTGGGAAAATGGCTGGGTGCAGCCGATCAAGCCCAAGACCGAACGCGCCGAATCCGTTGGTATCATCGGCGCGGGCCCCGGTGGTCTGGCCGCGGCGGATGTGCTGCGCCGCGCGGGTGTGCAGGTCACCATCTATGACCGCTATGACCGCGCGGGTGGCTTGCTGACCTACGGCATCCCCGGTTTCAAACTGGAAAAAGATGTGGTCATGCGCCGCAACGACCAGCTGGCCGAAGGTGGCGTTAACTTTGAATTGAACTGCGATGTGGGCGTCGACATCAGCTTTGCCGATATCCGCGCCAAGCATGACGCCGTGATCATCGCGACGGGCGTCTATAAAACACGCGACATCCAGGCCCCCGGCGTGGGCGGCGTTGGCCTTGAGCGCGCGATCGATTTCCTGACCGTGAGCAACCGCAAAAGCTTTGGCGACAAGGTAGAGGAATTTGATTCCGGCCGTTTCAATGCCGAAGGGAAGCGCGTCGTCGTGATCGGCGGCGGTGACACCGCGATGGACTGTGTACGGACCTCGATCCGTCAGGGGGCGACCTCGGTCAAATGTCTGTACCGCCGTGACCGCGCCAACATGCCTGGCTCGCAACGCGAAGTGCAAAACGCCGAGGAAGAAGGCGTGGTCTTCGAATGGCTGTCCGCGCCCAAAGGGTTCGTCGGTGATCCGGTGACCGGCGTCGTCGTGCAAAAGATGCGCCTTGGCGCGCCTGATGTCTCTGGCCGTCAGGCCCCCGAGGTGATCGAGGGTGCCGATTATGTCGAAGAGGCGGATCTTGTGATCATGGCGCTTGGCTTTGAACCCGAAGACCTGCCCACGCTGTGGAACACGCCCGAGCTGCCGGTCAACCGTTGGGGCACGGTCAAGGCCGACTATATCACCGGCGCGACCGAGCTGGATGGCGTCTATGCCGTGGGCGATATCGTGCGCGGTGCGTCGCTGGTGGTCTGGGCCATCAAGGACGGGCGCGACTGTGCGCAGGCGATCCTTGAAAAGATGGGGGCCAGCGTGGCCATCGCGGCCGAATAAGCGCCCCTTTCAACTGATATTTCGCGCCTCGGGCGCGCCCGATTTAGGAGATTCCAAATGACCAAATATGATGACGCCTGGGTAGCACGCGAAGAAGCAAAACGCGCCTTCATGGCAGAAAACGGTCTGTATTCCGAAGAAGAAGAGCATTCATCCTGCGGGGTGGGTCTTGTTGTGAACATCGACGGCTCCAGCAGCCGCGCGGTTGTCGAAAACGGGATCAAGGCGCTCAAGGCGATCTGGCACCGTGGTGCGGTGGATGCCGATGGCAAGACCGGCGACGGCGCGGGCATCCACGTGCAGATCCCCGTCAACTTTTTCTACGATCAGGTGCGTCGCACCGGTCACAGCCCCCGCGAAGGCGAATTGATCGCCATCGGTCAGGTCTTTCTGCCGCGCACCAACTTTGCCGCGCAGGAAACCTGCCGGACCATCGTTGAAACCGAAGTGCTGCGGATGGGCTACTATATCTACGGCTGGCGCCACGTGCCCGTGGACACCTCTGTTCTGGGGGAAAAGGCCAACGCGACCCGTCCCGAGATCGAACAAATCCTGATTTCCAACGCCAAGGGCGTGGACGAGGAAACATTCGAGCGCGAGCTTTACGTCATCCGTCGCCGCATCGAGAAAGCCGCGCTGGCCGCTCAGGTGCCGACGCTTTACATCGCGTCGATGTCCTGCCGGTCGATCATCTACAAGGGCATGATGCTGGCGCAGGATGTTGCCAACTTCTACCCCGACCTGATGGACGAACGCTTTGAATCCGCGTTTGCGATCTATCACCAGCGTTATTCCACCAACACCTTCCCGCAGTGGTGGCTGGCGCAGCCCTTCCGCATGCTGGCCCATAACGGCGAGATCAACACGCTCAAGGGTAACGTCAACTGGATGAAAAGCCACGAGATCCGGATGGCCTCGGGCACCTTTGGCGACATGGCCGAAGATATCAAACCGATCGTCGCCGCGGGGTCGTCCGACTCTGCCGCGCTGGATTCGGTGTTCGAAGTCCTGGTGCGCGCGGGTCGTTCGGCCCCGATGGCGAAAACCATGCTGGTGCCTGAAAGCTGGTCAAAGCAGGCGGTCGAGCTGCCCCAGGCATGGCGCGACATGTATTCCTATTGCAACTCGGTGATGGAGCCTTGGGATGGTCCCGCAGCGCTGGCCATGACCGATGGCCGCTGGGTCTGCGCCGGTCTTGACCGTAACGGCCTGCGCCCCATGCGTTTCGTCGTCACCGGCGACGGCATGCTGATCGCGGGTTCCGAGGCGGGGATGGTCCCGCAGGACGAGGCGAATGTCGTGCGCAAAGGCGCGCTTGGCCCCGGTCAGCTGCTGGCGGTCGACATCGAAGAAGGCAAGATGTTCGGCGACACCGAGATCAAGGACAAGCTCGCCGCGTCGCGTCCCTTTGGTGAATGGGTCGGCAAGATCAACGAGCTGGACAAAGCGCTTGGCGATGTCGAGGAAAAGGCCCTGTTCTCGGGCGATGAGCTGCGCCGCCGTCAGGTGGCAGCGGGCTATACCATCGAAGACCTCGAGCAGATCCTCGCACCTATGGCCGAAGATGCGAAAGAGCCCTTGGCATCCATGGGCGATGACACCCCGTCGGCGGTTCTGTCGAACCAGTACCGCCCGCTCAGCCACTTCTTCCGCCAGAACTTCAGCCAGGTCACCAACCCACCCATCGACAGCCTGCGCGAATTCCGCGTCATGAGCCTTAAAACGCGGTTCGGGAACCTCAAGAACGTGCTGGATGAATCCAGCGCCCAGACCGAGATCCTCGTGCTTGATAGCCCGTTCCTCGCGAACGCGCAGTTCGATCAGTTGATGACCGAATTCAACGCGAATTCCGTCACCATCGACTGTACGTTCGAGCCGGGCGGCAACAACCTGAGCGAAAACCTGCGCCGCATCCGGGACGAGGCAGAAGACGCCGTGCGCTCCGGCGCTGGTCACATCGTGCTGACCGACCAGTTCAGTGATGCGACCCGCGTGGCGATGCCGATGATCCTTGCGACCTCTGCCGTGCACAGCCAGCTGACCCGCAAGGGCCTGCGGACCTTTACCTCGCTCAATGTGCGCTCGGCCGAATGTGTGGACCCGCATTACTTTGCCGTGCTGATCGGCTGTGGTGCCACCGTGGTGAACGCCTACCTTGCCGAGGATTCGCTGGCGGATCGTATCGGGCGTGGTCTGCTGGACATGACCCTGACCACCGCGATGGCCCGCTACCGCGAGGCGATTGATCAGGGCCTGCTGAAAATCATGGCCAAGATGGGCATCAGCGTCATGTCCTCCTACCGTGGCGGCCTGAACTTCGAAGCCGTAGGGCTGAGCCGTGCGATGTGCGCGGAATACTTCCCCGGCATGACCAGCCGTATCAGCGGGATCGGTGTGACCGGTATCCAACGCAAGGCCGAAGCGGTCCACGACCGTGGTTGGCAGGGTGATGGCGTCGTCATGCCCATCGGCGGCTTCTACAAGGCGCGCAAATCCGGCGAGACCCACGCATGGGAAGCATCGTCGATGCACATGCTGCAAATGGCCTGCAACAAAGCGTCCTACCAGATGTGGAAGCAGTATAGCGCCAAGATGCAAAGCAACCCGCCGATCCATCTGCGCGACTTGCTCGACATCAAGCCGCTGGGGGCCCCAGTGCCCATCGAAGAGGTCGAATCCATCACCTCTATTCGCAAGCGTTTCGTGACGCCGGGAATGTCCCTTGGCGCGCTGTCGCCCGAGGCACACAAGACCCTGAACGTCGCGATGAACCGCATCGGGGCCAAGTCCGACTCTGGCGAAGGCGGCGAAGATCCGGCGCACTTCGTGCCCGAGGCCAACGGTGATAACCCGTCGGCCAAGATCAAGCAGGTGGCGTCGGGCCGTTTCGGTGTGACTGCCGAATACCTGAACCAGTGTGAAGAGCTTGAAATCAAGGTTGCCCAAGGGGCCAAGCCCGGCGAGGGTGGTCAGCTTCCGGGCATGAAGGTCACCGACCTGATCGCCCGTCTGCGCCATTCGACCAAGGGCGTGACCCTGATCTCGCCCCCGCCGCACCACGATATTTACTCGATCGAAGACCTTGCGCAGCTGATCTATGACCTCAAGCAGATCAACCCGCGCTGTAAGGTGACCGTGAAGCTGGTGGCGTCCTCGGGCGTTGGCACGATTGCGGCCGGTGTGGCAAAGGCCAAGGCGGATATCATCCTGATCTCGGGCCATAATGGCGGCACGGGCGCCTCGCCTGCGACCTCGATCAAATATGCGGGTCTGCCGTGGGAGATGGGCCTGACCGAAGCGCATCAGGTTCTGGCGATGAACAACCTGCGTGACCGCGTGACCCTGCGGACCGATGGTGGTTTACGCACAGGGCGTGACATCGTGATGGCCGCGATGATGGGAGCCGAGGAATACGGCATCGGCACCGCCGCGCTGATCGCGATGGGTTGTATCATGGTGCGTCAGTGCCAGTCGAACACCTGCCCCGTCGGCGTCTGCACCCAAGACGAAGCGCTGCGTGGCAAGTTCACCGGCAACGCGGATAAGGTCGTGAACCTGATCACCTTCTACGCCACCGAAGTGCGAGAATTGCTCGCCTCTATCGGGGCGCGTAGCCTGGATGACGTGATTGGCCGTGCCGATCTGCTGGCACAGGTCAGCCGTGGGTCTGCGCATCTTGACGATCTGGATCTTAACCCGCTGCTGATCACCGTCGATGGCGCGGCAGAGATCGTCTATGACCGCAACAAGCCACGCAACGCTGTGCTGGACACGCTGGACTCTGAAATCGTGCGCGACGCCGCGCGTTTCCTCGAGGATGGCGAGAAGATGCAGCTGAGCTATGCGGTGCAGAACACGCACCGTACCGTGGGCACCCGCGTCTCAAGCCACATCATCCGCAACTTTGGCATGAACAACCAGCTGCAGCCCGATCACCTGACGGTCAAGCTGACCGGTTCGGCAGGGCAGTCGCTGGGGGCCTTCGCGGCACCGGGGCTCAAGCTTGAAGTGTCCGGCGATGCGAATGACTATGTCGGCAAGGGTCTGTCGGGCGGCACCATCGTCGTGCGCCCGTCTATGGCCAGCACCATCGTCGCCTCTGACAACACCATCATCGGTAACACGGTGCTTTATGGTGCGACCAAGGGCTTTTTGTTCGCAGCAGGCCGTGCCGGTGAACGTTTCGGCGTTCGGAACTCGGGCGCGCATGTGGTGATCGAAGGCTGCGGCAGCAACGGGTGTGAATACATGACCGGCGGTGTGGCCGTGATCCTGGGCGAGATCGGCGCGAACTTTGGCGCGGGTATGACGGGCGGTATGGCCTATCTCTACAACCCCGATGGCAAGGCCGACAAAATGCTGAACCGCGAAACACTGGGGACCTGCCCTGTCACGGTCGAGCATTGGGAAAACCAGCTGAAGGGCCTGATTGAACGGCACCTGCAGGAAACCAACAGCCGTAAGGCCGAAGACATCCTGCAGCACTGGGACATTGAAAAAGATAACTTCCTGCAGATCTGCCCCAAAGAGATGCTGGTCCATCTGCCCGCCCCGCTGAGCGTCGAAGAACACGCTATCCCGGCGGAGTAAGCAAAACGGATAGATCGGGCGCGGGGGAAACCTCGCGCCCGATTTCTTTTGTGCGTCGCCCACGCTTTACCGGGGCCGCAACCGGCCTATAGTTACGGGATGATCAAAACACTTACCTCTCGCGTCCGGCTGATGGCGCTTTTGCTGGTGGGGCTCGCGCTTGCGGCCTGTACCGATGCTGCGCCCAAGGGCGGCGGCGATATTCTGGTGATTGGCGATTCCGTCATGGCGTGGAACGGATCAAGCGATCAGGCGATCCCCGATGCGATGGCAGCAAGCCTTGGCCGCAATGTGGTCAGCAAGGCCGTCCCCGGTGCACAGTTCAGCAATGACAGCACGCTTTTATCCGCTGTCGGTTTCGACATTCAGGATCAGTACCCCGGCGGGCGGTGGAACTGGATCGTGGTGAACGGCGGGGCCAATGATCTGGGGTTCAACGACTGCAAATGCGCGGCCTGCACGCCTGTGGTCGACACGCTGATCGCGGCGGATGCCGCTACTGGGGAAATCCCCGCCTTCCTGACGCGTTTGCGCAGCACGGGCGCGCAGGTGATGTGGATGGGGTACTACGCCGGCAATGGCAAAGGGTCATTCGAGGGCTGTCGCGATGATCTGGTGCTGCTGGAACGCCGTATCGCGCGGTTTGCGGCACAAACACCGGGGGTGACGTTCCTTGATTCGGAAACCGTCATCGACCGTCAGGATCCCAGCCTGTTTGCCAGCGATAACACCCACCCGTCGCCCAAGGCCTCTGCGCTGATCGGGGCCTATCTTGCAAAAGGGATTTCCGCCCGCAGTGCCCGTTCACAATAAGCCATTGCCACGATATAGCTGATGGCTATGGCAAAACGCGCATCCTCCAAATCCAAGGGCAAAGCCAAGTCCAAGACCCCGTCCCCTGCGGCGCAGCTGCGGTCGCTCAAGCGGCGTGTGGTTCGGGGCGCGTTCAAGCTGGTGCTCGCCGTGCTTGGCCTGTTGGTCGCCCTGGTGTTGCTGTTCGCGGTGATCAACCCGCCGACGACCCCCTATATGTTCAGCGAAGGCCGCAGGTTGGGGGGCGTGGACCAGCAATGGGTCGCGCTGGAAGACGTGGCCCCTGTCATGGCGCGGTCTGTCGTGGCGGCGGAAGATGCGAATTTCTGCGAACACTGGGGCTTTGATCTGGCCGCGATCAAACGCGCCATCGCCGAAGGATCAAACCGCGGGGCATCCACCCTGTCGCAACAGACGGTCAAGAACGTCTATCTCTGGCATGGCCGCACATGGTTGCGCAAAGCGCTTGAGGCCGGGATCACGCCGCTGGTTGAAACCGTCTGGACCAAGCGGCGCATCATCGAGGTCTATCTGAATGTGGCCGAGTTCGATGAAGGCATCTTTGGTGTCGACGCCGCGGCGCAACATTACTTTGGGGTGATTCCCGCCAAGCTGACCGCAACCCAAGCGGCGCGGCTGGCCGCGATCCTGCCGTCTCCGAAAACCCGTTCGGCCGCGCGCCCCTCTGCCGCGGTGCGCAAGCGCAGTGCCCAGATCCGCGATGGTGCGGCGACAATCAGCAAGGACGGACGGGCAGCCTGTTTCGAGAGTTGAAAAACCCAACCAAGACGGGCATGAGGATGAAACCCCTGTTTGTTAGTACCGGAACCCCTTATGGCTCGCCTGTTTCACGTCCCGCTTTCGCCGTTCTGCCGCAAAGTCCGGCTGAGCCTCGCTGAAAAGAAGATCGAGGTTGAACGCGTCGAAGAGCGGTATTGGGAGCAAGACCCAGATTTCATGCGTCGCAATCCGGCGGGCAAGGTGCCTGTATTGCAGCTTGACGGCATCATCATGTCCGAAAGCGCCGCGATCTGCGAATATATCGAAGAGACCCGCCCCGAACCGTCGCTGATGCCCTCTGATCCGGTCCAGCGGCTTGAAGTGCGTCGTCTGGTCAGCTGGTTCGATGACAAGTTCCACGACGAGGTCACCTCGAAGCTGCTCTACGAACGGGTCAATAAAAAGGTGATGAAGCAGGGGTTTCCCGACAGCCGCAACGTCAAGGACGGGGCCAAGGCGATCAAGTATCACATCGACTATATGGCATGGCTGCTGGACCACCGGCGCTGGCTGGCAGGCGACGTGATGACGCTGGCCGATTTCGCGGCGGCGGCGCATCTATCCTCGCTCGATTATATCTCGGATGTGGACTGGAACCGGTCCGATGTGGTCAAGGACTGGTACGCCAAGATCAAGTCCCGCCCCGCGTTCCGGTCGTTGCTGGCCGATCAGGTGCCGGGCTTCCCGCCGCCGAAGCATTACAATGACCTTGATTTCTGATCCAAGCCGCGCCCGATGTCTGTGACATCGGCTGCCGATACGGACGCCCTGCGGGGCCGGTTGGTGGCGCAGGCGCTGGACGAGGGCTTTGTCTCCTGCCGGATCTGCCGCCCCGACGCGGTGCCTGATGTGCCCGAACGGCTGCAGGCGTTTGTTGATGCAGGCTATCACGGGCAGATGGCGTGGATGGCGGACCGCATGGCGTGGCGCGGCGACCCTGCCGCACTTTGGCCCGAGGCGCGGTCGGTGATCATGCTGGCCGAAAGCTATACCCCTGAATACGACCCGACCGAGGTGCTGAACCACCCCGACAAGGCGGGCGTGTCGGTCTATGCGCAGGGGCGCGACTACCACGACATCGTCAAGAAACGGCTCAAGCGGGTGGCGCGATGGCTGGTGGCGCAGGAACCCTGCGAGGTGAAGGTCTTTGTCGACACGGCCCCCGTGCCGGAAAAGGCGCTTGGGCAGGCGGCGGGGCTGGGCTGGCAAGGCAAGCACACCAATCTGCTAAGTCGCGACTGGGGGAACTGGGCCTTTCTGGGCGCGATTTTCACCACATTGGATTTCACCCCCGACACGGCAGAGGTGGATCACTGCGGGTCGTGCCGGTCCTGCCTCACGGCGTGCCCGACCAATGCCTTCCCTGCGCCCTATCAGCTGGATGCGCGGCGCTGCATTTCCTATCT
>NZ_DGMH01000051.1:49216-49345 GCF_002388305.1 Sulfitobacter sp. UBA4523 | reverse complement strand
GAATTCGACCATCTCGCCAGCCTGGACGTTGTCCAGACCATACACGCGAGCGATACCATCACCAACGGACAGAACGCGGCCAACTTCGGCAACTTCTGCTTCTTGACCAAAGTTCTTGATCTGGTCCTT
>NZ_DGMH01000051.1:42672-48949 GCF_002388305.1 Sulfitobacter sp. UBA4523 | reverse complement strand
CGGATCGACGTGTCGATCATCTTAGAGCCCACTTTTACGATAAGACCGCCAATGAGGGAGTCATCAACGGTCGCATTCAACGTTACTTTTTTGCCTGTGGTCGCGGCGAGCGACTTGGACAGTTTTTCGGACTGCGCTTTGGTCAGCGCCTTGGCCGAAATCACATCAGCAGTCACTTCGCCTTTTTCAACGGCGATGATGTCACGCAGGTTCTGGACCAGCTGCGGCAGGACGAACAGACGGCGCTTGTTGGCCATCAGTTCCAGCGTGCTGGCGAGCGTCTGGGACAGGTCCATCTTTTTGGCGATGGCACTGATCGACGCGGCTTGCTGTTCGCGCGTGTAGATCGGCGAATTGATCAGATCGCGGAAATCTTCGCTTTCGGCCAATGCGGCTTGCAGCGCATCAAGATCTTTCTCGATCTGGGGAAGGGCTTTGGCCTCTTGGGCCAGCTCGTACACGGCGGTCGCATAGCGTTGTGCGATACCTGTAGAGATTGATGCTGTTTCGGACACGTCCATCCTCTCATACGTCAGGGCCGGATAAGCGAATACATCGCGTCACCGGGGTGTTGGCGCGACTTGAAATTACCCAAGACGTCTAAATCAGGGCGGATGTAGCAGACGGACCCGCATCCCGCAACACAGTATAGTGAGGTTGCCACAGGAAAGCGCCCCTTATTCTTAGCGCAATGCCCCCCTGCGACGCTTTGACCTGATCAACCTGCCTAAAAATCAATAGACATCCGGCAATTTCGGGTGTGGCAGCGATTCTTGCCGCCGTGGCGCGGGGGTCACATAGGCTTCGGCAGGACCGCCTGAACTGCCGAAGGCGTCACCGCGCCGACCCCTTCCAGAACGCGGATCGACCGGCGCGCTGGCGTGCGTGCAACCTTGCCCTTGGGCGGGTACACCAGCTTGGTCACCTCGACCATAAACGCCCCGCCCGCCATGATCGTCGGCATGTGCCGCCCGACCTTTTCAAACAGCGGCCCCGCGCGCCGGAACGTCCGTCTGGTCGAGGGCATCAGATACAGCGCACCTAACTGGCGCTCTGGCAGGAACTGGTGTTTGCGCAGTTGCGTTTCGAGCTGACCCAGCGAATAGGGCCGCCCGTATCCGAAGGGCGTGATATCGCTACGCGCCCAGAAGCCTGCACGGTTGGGCACGATGAACAGTGCCCTGCCCCCCGGCCCCAACACGCGCCAGCATTCCTCTAGCAGGTCGCCCTGCCGGTCAGACGTTTCAAGCCCGTGCATCAGAACCAGCCGGTCGACATGTCCGGTTTCGATCGGCCAGAGCGTTTCTTCGGTCAGCACAGAAGTATTGGGCATGCCCGCAGGCCACGGCATGACCCCCTGCGGCCCCGGCATCAGCGTCATCACCCGCCGCGCATCGGCCAGATAGGGGCGCAGCAAGGGGGCCGCGAAACCAAAGCCCACAACGGTCTGCCCCTTGGCCTCGGGCCAAAGCTCAAGCATGCGGGTACGCAAGGAATGCTGCGCCGCGCGGCCAAGGGCACTGCGATAGTAAAAGTTGCGCAGGTCTTGGACATCAAGGTGCATGGGCAAAGGGCCTTGTTGGGTGGATCGCCCCGACCCTAGACCAAAGCCACGCGCCGCAAAAGAGCGGACTGCGCGAAACCCGTTTGCAGCACCGCCCCGCCCGCGCTAGCGTGGTGATCCGCACCCCGAAACCCCGACCGGAGCCGCTGCCATGTCCTTTGATCTTGTGACCATCCCCTGCCTGTCCGATAACTACGCATTCCTGCTGCGCGACCAGACCAGCGGCAAGGTCGCCTTGATCGACGTGCCCGAGGCCGCGCCGATCGCTGCCAAGCTGGACGAGCTGGGCTGGACCCTCACAGAAATCTGGCTGACCCATCACCACCCCGACCACATTCAGGGCGTGCCCGCGCTGATTGCCGACCGCCCTGCCCGGGTGATCGGTGCCAAGGCTGATGCCGAACGCCTGCCCCCGCTGGACGCGGCCTATGACGACGGGCAATCCTTCACCTTCGGCGCGCATACGGTCGATGTGATCGATGTGTCGGGCCATACCGTCGGGCATATCGCCTTTCACGTCCCCGCGGCCAAATGCGTCTTTACCGCCGACAGCCTGATGGCGCTTGGCTGTGGTCGCCTGTTCGAAGGCACGCCCGCGCAGATGTGGGACAGCCTGCAAAAGCTGATGCGCCTGCCAGCCGATACCACCGTATGTTCGGGTCACGAATACACGCAGTCGAACGCAAAATTTGCCCTGACGGTTGATCCGGAAAACGCGGCACTTATATCTCGTGCAAGAGAGATCGATCAGGCCCGTGCTGATGGCGAGCCGACAGTTCCCTCGACGCTTTCAACGGAACTTGAAACCAACCCCTTTCTGCGCCCGTCCGATCCGGGCATCCGTGCGCAACTGGGGATGGTCAACGCCACCGACACCGATGTGTTTGCCGAAATTCGCGCGCGCAAAGACCGTTTCTGACCGCCGCAATCATGGTCTAAAATCGACGTTCACGATAAATGTGACAGCGATATTGCAGAAAAACCTTGAAGCTGCGCCGTGATCAACCAAACTCTAATACTATGAGGCCATGCTCGGTTGCGGCGCGTCCTGTTTCTGACGCCCCCTCCGACACAGATCGAAAAGGAGCACGCCTGTGCCTTCATTCTCGTCTACCCTAGAACAAGCCATTCACGCGGCGCTGGCCCTTGCCAATGCGCGCAAACATGAATTCGCTACGCTTGAACATCTTCTTTTGGCCCTGATCGACGAACCCGACGCCGTGCAGGTAATGAAAGCCTGTTCCGTCGATATGACCGAACTGCGCGAAACGCTGGTCGAATTTGTCGATGAAGACCTGAACAATCTGGTCACCGATGTTGACGGCTCCGAAGCGGTGCCAACGGCAGCGTTCCAGCGGGTGATCCAGCGTGCGGCGATCCATGTGCAATCCTCTGGCCGGACCGAAGTGACCGGCGCGAACGTGCTGGTCGCGATCTTTGCAGAACGCGAAAGCAACGCCGCCTACTTCCTGCAAGAACAGGATATGACGCGCTATGATGCGGTCAATTACATCGCGCATGGCGTCGCCAAAGATCCGGCTTTCGGTGAACCACGCCCCGTGTCCGGTGCGCCGGATCACGAGGAAGAAGCCCAAGGCGTCACCGATGGCGACAAGAAAGAATCCGCGCTGGCGAAATACACCGTTGATCTGAACGCGAAATCCCGCGAAGGCGACGTTGATCCGCTGATCGGCCGGTCGGACGAGGTGGAACGCTGCATTCAGGTGCTGTGCCGCCGCCGCAAGAACAACCCGCTGCTGGTGGGCGACCCCGGCGTCGGGAAAACCGCCATCGCCGAAGGGCTGGCGCGCAAGATCGTTGCCGGTGAAACGCCCGAGGTCTTGGCCGAAACCACGATCTACTCGCTCGACATGGGCGCGTTGCTGGCCGGCACCCGCTACCGCGGTGATTTCGAAGAACGCCTGAAAGCCGTCGTGACCGAACTGGAAGAACATGACAACGCCGTCCTGTTCATCGACGAGATCCACACCGTTATCGGTGCCGGTGCCACATCCGGCGGCGCGATGGATGCCTCCAACCTGCTGAAACCCGCGCTTGCGGGCGGCAAGCTGCGCACTATGGGGTCGACCACCTACAAGGAATTCCGCCAGCATTTCGAAAAAGACCGTGCCCTTGCGCGTCGTTTCCAAAAGATCGATGTGAACGAGCCTTCGGTCGAGGATGCGGTGAAAATCCTGCGGGGCATCAAACCCTACTTCGAGGATCACCACTCGGTCAAATATACCTCTGACGCGATCCGGACCTCGGTTGAACTGGCGCACCGCTATATCAACGACCGCAAACTGCCTGACTCCGCCATCGATGTGATCGACGAAGCGGGCGCGGCGCAGCATCTGCTGGCGGCCTCTAAACGGCGCAAGACCATCGGCACCAAAGAAGTCGAAGCCGTGGTCGCCAAGATCGCGCGCATCCCGCCCAAGAATGTGTCCAAGGATGATGTGATTGTGCTCAAGGATCTTGAGGCATCGCTGAAACGCGTTGTCTTCGGTCAGGACAAGGCGATCGAAGCCCTGTCGTCCGCGATCAAACTGGCCCGTGCTGGCCTGCGCGAGCCCGAAAAACCCATCGGCAACTACCTGTTCGCAGGGCCGACAGGTGTGGGTAAGACCGAGGTGGCGAAACAGCTGGCCGACACGCTTGGTGTGGAACTGCTGCGTTTCGACATGTCTGAATACATGGAGAAACACGCCGTTTCCCGCCTGATCGGTGCCCCTCCCGGCTATGTCGGGTTTGATCAGGGCGGCATGTTGACCGATGGCGTTGACCAGCACCCGCACTGCGTTCTGCTGCTCGACGAGATGGAGAAAGCCCACCCGGACGTCTACAACATCTTGTTGCAGGTGATGGATCACGGCAAGCTGACGGACCATAACGGCCGGACAGTGGATTTCCGCAATGTCGTGCTGATCATGACGTCGAACGCGGGCGCGTCCGAGCAGGCGAAAGAAGCGATCGGCTTTGGCCGTGACCGTCGCACCGGCGAGGATACCGCCGCGATCGAACGGACCTTCACGCCCGAATTCCGCAACCGTCTGGACGCGGTGATCAGCTTTGCGCCGCTTCCAAAAGAGGTGATCTTGCGGGTGGTCGAGAAGTTCGTGCTGCAGCTTGAAGCTCAGCTGATGGACCGCAACGTGACGATTGAACTGTCCACCAAAGCCGCCGAATGGCTGGGCGACAAAGGCTATGATGCACGAATGGGTGCGCGCCCCCTTGGACGCGTCATCCAAGAGCACATCAAAAAGCCCCTCGCCGAAGAGCTGCTGTTCGGCAAGCTGGCGAAAGGTGGTGTGGTCAAGGTCAACGTCAAGAAGGGCGAGCTGGACCTGACGATCCTCGGGTCGGAAAACCCCAAGCTGACAGGCAACAAGCCACCGTTGCTGACAGCTGAATGATACCACGCAGCGCCGTATTTGCGCTTGCCCTGCCCTTTGCCAGCCCCGTGCTGGCAGAGGGTTTTCTTATCTCCCCGCCCCTTGACTGCGACCTTGGCACAGACTGCTTCATCCAGCAGTATGTAGATAGCGACCCGTCGTCTGATGCGATGGATTTCACCTGTGCCGCCTTAAGCTATGACGGGCACAAAGGCACGGATTTCGCACTGCCCAGCCGGGCCCGTATCGCCGACAACATCCCCGTCCTTGCCAGCGCTGCAGGCCGTGTCACCGGTATGCGCGACGGTATGGCTGACAGCGGCTATACCAGCGAAAACGCCGCCGGTATCGACGGTAAGGAATGTGGCAACGGCGTCGTGCTTGACCACGGGAACGGTTGGGAAACGCAGTACTGCCACCTCAAACAAGGCTCCGTCAGCGTCACCACGGGGCAAGAGGTCGCCTTGGGCGATACCATCGGCTTTGTCGGGCAGTCGGGAAAGGCCGCCTTCCCCCATGTGCATCTGTCGGTGCGCAAAGACGGGGCCGTCGTTGATCCCTTCGATCCCGATGGGACCACCACCTGCGACGCGCCCGGTGACAGCAATCTTTGGGCTGAACGGCCCGACTACCGCGCCGGTGGGCTGATCAGCATTGGTTTTGCCGATGCGGTCCCCGCCTATGACGCCATCAAACAAGGCGATGCGGCCGCAGCCTCCCTGCCCGTGGATGCGGATGCGCTGGTTGTCTGGGGCTATATGTTTGGCACGCGGGCAGATGACATCGTGAACCTGTCCATCGCCGGCCCTGACGGCATGGTGATCGCGGATGATGTGACGTTGACCAAAACCCAGGCCCAAGCCTTTCGCGCCATCGGCAAACGTGGCCGCGTGGACTGGCCCGCGGGCACCTATACCGGCACGGTGACGATGATCCGCGGCCTGCAGATCATCAGCCAACGCAGCACGGAAATCGAGGTCAAATAGCGCTACCTCTCGGTCAGCTTAAGCTCGATCCGGCGGTTTTGCGCGCGGGCGGCTTCGGTGTTGCCACTGGCAACGGGCTGATATTGGCCAAAGCCGTTCGCGGCCAGCCGTTCCGGTGCAATCCCGAGGAAGTTGATCATATATTTGACCACTGACAGGGCGCGCGCCTGACTAAGCTCCCAGTTATCCGCAAATTCGCCCAACCCCGACAGCGGCTGATTGTCGGTATGCCCGTCTACGCGAATGACCCAGTCGATTTCAGGCGGGATATCGGCTGCGATGTTGCGCAGGATACCGGCGACCTTGGCGATCTCTCCGCGACCATCGGCGGA
>NZ_DGMH01000051.1:20650-42574 GCF_002388305.1 Sulfitobacter sp. UBA4523 | reverse complement strand
GCGACCATCGGCGGATAGCGTGGCGGCCCCCGGGGGGAACAACACCTCGGAAGAGAAGACGAAACGGTCCCCCTCGATGCGCACACCCTCCTGATTGCCCAGAAGCGCGCGCAAGCGACCAAAGAACTCGGACCGGTATTGTTCGAGGTTCTTCGTCTCGGCCTCAAGCCGCGCACGTTCAGCCGCTTCAAGCTCGGCGCGGCGGCGTTCTTCGGCGGCGACCCGTGCGAGGGCGGTGTTCAGGTCTGACCCCAGCGATTGCAACTGTACCTCTTTCGCGGCATCGCGTGCGACGGCATCATCCAGCAGGGATTGCAGTTCCCCCAACTGGCCGCGCAGGGCGGCGACCTGCTGGTTCAATAATTCTGTCTGGCGCTGTGCCGCAGCAGTCGCCGCTTCTTCCTGCGCCAGCTCGGACCGGGCGGCCTCCAGCAAAGCGGCCTGTTTCTCTGCATCCGACAGCTCTGCCTCGGCGCGGTTCTCAGCGGCAAGCTTTGCAGCAAGCGCATCCGCCAGTTTGGCGCGCAGCTCTGCCCGATCGGCCTGTGTTGCTTCAAGAGTTTCGGTTTCCGCCAGCGCAGCGGCAAGTTCTGCATCCAGCGTTTCCTTGGCAGCGCGGGCGGCGGCGAGCAGGGTCAGCGTATCCTCGGCCTCTTTGCGCTGCGTCTCTAGCGCCAGCGTCATTGCGGTCAGCTCTGCATCGGCGTTTTCCAGCTTTTCGCGCAAGCGTTCGGCGGCGGCGGCTTCGGCCAGACGGGCGGCTTCGGCCTCTGACAGCGCGGCGGCGTTCTGCGCGGCGGCGGTTTCCAAAGCGGCCTGCGCATCCTGATTTTGCGCCCGCAGATCGTCTACCAGCGCCGTCAGCGCATCACGGCGGGCGGCGGCAAGGCGGGCGGCTTCGGCCTGGGCGTCCGTCTCTGACCGCGCCTGCGCCAAGGCAAGGTTCAATGCCTCTTGCGCGCTCAGCAGTTCTTCTTGTCGCGTCTCAAGCGCCTCTCCACGGGCGACCGCCGCATCCCGCTGGGACAACAGGCTTGCCACCTGCGCCTCGAAACCGGTGATCTTGGCCTCTGCCGCGTCAAGCTGTGCGGCCTGCGCATCGCGTGTCGCGGTCAAGGAGGCGATCATCGCCGCCTGCTCTGCCGCCTGATCGCGTGCAGCGGTGAGGGATGTGTTCAGCGTCCCCAGTTCTGCCTCAAGCTCGGCCGTGGTTTGCCGTTCCATCCCAAGCGCTTGCGCCAGCGCCGCGACTTCACCCGACAGCGAATTCAGCTCGTTCTCTTGCCCGTTGATCCGCTGGGTCTGTACGGCTTGCAGCACCATAAAGATGGTCAGCACGAACATCAGCACCAGCAAAAGACCCGTCATCGCATCCACGAATCCCGGCCAGATCGAGCCCTGAAACCGTGCCCCAGTGCGTCGGGAAAGCGCCATGGTCAGCTGCCCTCGGTGTCGGTACGGTCAGGGGTGCGCAAGCGGCGCGGCTCAGCGCCACGCGGGGCCGACAGCGCCTTGGCCAGCAAGGATATATCCTTGCGCAACTCGGCCATAGTCTCCTGCCGTCCGGCTGAAATCTCTTCGAGAATACGCAGCATCTGCACGTCGATCGACCGCAGGCGCATCCGGCTTTCCGCATCCGCGCGTTCGTGTTCACCCTGCCCTTCAAGCACGGCCACCATGCGCTCCTGCCCTTTGGCGATCCGGTCAAGGCTTTCGGCCGGCATATCGGTCTGTGCGGCCCGCGCCGACAGTTCCTCCATCGTGGCGGCCAGCGCACCGATCTTGCTGTTCAGCGCGGTCTGGCTTTCCGCCGATTGTCCGATCAGCTGACGCAGGCTGTCCATCTGTTCGGCCATGTGATCCAGCACACCAGCCACCGCGTTTTGATCCGACGCCCCGTCCTCGCCCGAGGAAAAACCAACGCGGGTGATCGAGCTGAGCCAATCTTCAAGCTCCTGATAAAAGCGGTTCTGCCCGTGACCGGCAAAGAGTTCAAGCAAGCCAACCACCAGCGACCCCGCCAGCCCCAACAGGGACGACCCGAACGCCACCCCCATACCGCCAAGCTGCGATTCCAGCCCTGTCATCAGGCGCGCGAACATATCGGTGCTGCCGTCCCCTTCTTGCGGGGCGAGGCTGCGGATGGTTTCAACCACAGCCGGTACAGTCGTCGCCAAGCCGTAGAACGTGCCCAGAAGCCCGAGGAAGATCAGCATGTTGACGATATAACGCGTAATCTCGCGCGCTTCGTCGATGCGGGTGGCGACGGAATCCAGGATAGATCGGGTAGAGGTCGCGTTCACCTGCATCCGCGCGCCGCGTGTGCGCAGCAGCGATGCCAGCGGTGCCAGCAGCTGCGGGGCGACGGCATCGGCGTTGGGCGCGTCAGAGGCAAAATTCTCGATCCAGCGGACAGAGCCGATCAGCTGCACCACCTGATAAAAGCAGGCGATCACACCGATGAAGAAGACGACAATAATGACCCCGTTCAAATAGGGGTTCGCCGCAAAAATAGGCAAAACGCTTGGCAGCGCCAGAAAAGCCCCGATGCAGGTCAGCCCGAGGGCGATCAGCATCAGCGTGATCTGCCGCACCGGCTGGGAAAACTGTGGTTTGGATTCGCGATCTGACTGCGCCATGCCTCGTGGCTCCTGACACTTTTGTGCTTCTGTTGCCGCAGCCTACACTTAATCCCGACGGTTATGCCACGGGTTTATGCGCATAAAGTCTTTACGCGGTCGTGCAGCCACGCCAGCGACGGATCATGCAGCCCGATCTGCGTCAGATGCGCTGCGGTGTTGAACAGATATTCGGTATTCGGCCCCATGCCGCCAACCGCGCCCGAGATGATTTGCGCCTGCTCTTCCAGCGGCAAGCCACCGCAGTATTGGTCATGTTCCGCGTCAATCACATAGACCAAGGCCGCAACTGTGCGCCCGTCCTCTAGCTGCACATCCAGGGTTTTCTCTACATAAGCCGACGACACAAGCTCGCGTTCGCGCAAATAGGCCAGCGTCGCCTCTTCGGTGCCCGGTGCCACGCGCAGCGCCATGCCATCGCAGGCCGTGCCCGTATCCGCATCCAGCGCCAGCACAAGCCCCGGACGTTCGACCGAGCCACGGTGGTGGATGGAGCGCATGCAGAAAGACCGCGCATACCCGGGCAACCGCCCGATCACGCTTTCCGCGACGTCAAACCCCGGTTTCCACAATAAGCTGCCGTAACCGAACACCCACATTGCCATGTCTCTGGTCCTTTATCATTGGCTTGTTTAAAGCTGCGCTATCGCAGGCGTTAATAAGGTGTTGGGTAAAATGGGCAAGGTCGTGTTGGTTATTGTCGTTCTGGCGGCGGTTTGGTGCGGATGGTGGGTCGCTGCCTCGTCTGGATTGCAGCGGGGCATCGCGAAACTGATCGAAACGCGCCGCGCAGCCGGGTGGCAGGCAGACGTGGGCGAAATGAAAAAGCAGGGCTTCCCCACGCGGTTGCAAACCCGTCTGACCGATGTGACCCTGACCCCGCCGGCGCAAAGTGCCGGGCGCGGGATCGCCAGCGCCGTCGCGGCAAAGCGCGTCGACATCTCTACCCCCGCATACTGGCCCGGATATGTCACCGTAGCCTCGCCCTATATCGAACTTGGCCTGTCCGGCCCCAACTTGCGCGCCATGTTGTCGGCCGAGGACGTGACCACCGATCTGCGCCTGCGCCCCAGTGTTTCAGGCCAGCTGGACCGGTTGACGCTGGACGGCGGTGCCTGGGTGCTTGACCTGCCCGTCACCGGCCCTGTCGAGGGGCGCGGGTTGAACGTCAGCGCTGTGCAACAAACCGTCGGCCAGCCGATCTACGATCTGGCGCTGGACGCGCAGAACGTCACCCCCAGTGCCGCACTGCGCGGCCTGTTCGGCCTGCCCGAGGATTGGGCAGAGGCGTTTGACACCGTCACCGCCAAAGCGACCATCACCTTTGACCGGCTGTGGGATCGTAAGGCCCTTGGCCGGACCCGCCCCCAGCCCCGCGTGATCGACCTGCGTCACGCCGAGCTTGCCTGGGGCGACATTGCCCTGACCCTGCGCGGCACAATTGCGGTCGCCGAAGATGGTCTGGCAACAGGGACATTGTCGGTCGCGGCACAAGACTGGCCGACGATGCTGACCATGGCCGAGAGCGCGGGATACATCCCCCCTAACTTCCGCCCCCAAGCGGAACAAATGCTGAAGGGGTTGGCGCAAATGTCGGGGAACACCGATGCGCTGGATCTGGACATCACCGTGAAGGACGGAAAGATGTCTATGGGTTTCATCCCCTTGGGCCGAGCACCCAAGATTATCTTGCGCTGAATTGCGTTAAATCAACGGCAATAGGTCCCCTTGCGATACCGCGCCGTGTCGAAATGAAAGTGATCCAGATGGAAGCGGTTCGCTTTCGGGCCAAGCACGGTGCCAAACGGCCCGCAGGCCCCCTTGTGCACCCGACGCATGGCCTTACGGCTGGCGGGGGCATTCCAGCCCTTCAACACACTGACCTCGGCTCCGCTGTGCATCTGGAAACCCGAGATATCGATCGCCCGCCCGCGCCCGTGTTCTGATATCTTGCCACCCGGCTGGTTGTTGCGCGTCCGGCAGGCGTAATGGGCGGCGACACGCAGCCCGCGCAGGCCACCCTGACCGGCAAAAGCGGGCTTTGTCGATTGATCAATCCATGTTTTCAATGCTTTGGCAGTCTTGCAGTCCATCACCGCCGCTTGGCTCAACCGTACGCCCGACACCGATTGGATCTGAACCGCATCGCTGACACCACATCCCTTGAGCTTGGGTTGCACGCGCCCGATCGCCTTGCCCTGAATGGAAATATCCCCGCATACAGCGCCCTTAGCCAGCAGGCGGCGTTTGGCCTTGGCCGCTTGCTCTGCCTTACGGCTGCGCAGGCTGGGCCGTAGCGAGGAGGCGATCCCGCCCGTGGCCGCTATCGCGCGTTTGGCCCCCGCATTGCGCGGCGGCGTGGCAATCGACCCTTGGGGTGTCAGCGCAGCACCCCCGGCCAAAGCCGGCGGGCGCAAAGAGATATCGGGTCCGGCCAGTGCGGCACCGGAAAGCAGCGCGTATATCAGCGCCGCCCGGATCATTTATTGCCGGGTTGGCGACCAAAGTTCGGCGCGTCCGTGTCCTGCCCCGCTTCGATAATCCCGCGACGGATCGCGCGGGTACGGGTGAAGTAATCATGCAGATGATCGCCATCCCCCATACGGATCGCGCGCTGCAATGCGAAAAGCTCTTCTGTAAAGCGGCCCAAAATCTCGAGCGTGGCCTCCTTGTTGGTCAGGAACACATCGCGCCACATGGTCGGGTCGCTTGCCGCAATGCGGGTAAAGTCGCGAAAACCCGCGGCGGAATATTTAATCACTTCGCTATCAGTCACGCGGCGCAGATCATCGGCCACGCCCACCATCGTATACGCGATCAAATGCGGCGCATGGCTGGTCACCGCAAGCACCAGATCGTGATGCTCCGCATCCATTTCCTCGACATTGGCACCCATACCATCCCAGAGGTTCCGCAACCGCGAGATCGCATTGGCGTTGGTGTCGGGCACAGGCACCAGCAGGCACCAGCGGTTGTCAAAAAGCTCTGCAAAGCCGCTGCGTGGGCCGGAGTGTTCGGTCCCCGCCAAAGGGTGTGCGGGGATGAAATGCACCCCGTCGGGCAGCAGTGGGCCCACTTGCGCGATCACATCCGCCTTGACCGACCCCACATCCGTCACCGTGCAGCCGGGTTTGAGATGCCCGGCCATCTCGGCCGCGACCGACCCCATGACGCCGACGGGCACACAAAGCACCACTAGATCCGCGTCTTTCACTGTCTTGGCGATGGAATCGCAGACCTCGTCGCACAGGCCAATCTCGCGGGCGGTGTCGCGGGTTTCGGCGCTGCGTGCAAAGCCCGACACATGGCCCGCAAGCCCGCCGCGCTTCATCGCCCAGAACATCGAAGAGGCGATCAGCCCCAAGCCGATCAGCGCGACTTTCTCATAAATTACGGGCATATCAGTCGCCTTTAAACTGTCGGATCGCATGCACCACGCGGCGACATGCGCTTTCATCGCCCACGGTGATCCGCAAGCAGGTCGGCAGCTGGTAGCCCGCCACGCGCCGCACGATCAACCCTTGGGTCTTGAGGTATTCATCACAGGCCTCGGCCTCTTCCTGCGACTTGAACCGCGCGAGGATGAAGTTCGCGCAAGACACATCAGACGGCACGCCGATCTCTGCAAGCGCATCAGCCATCCAGCTGCGCCATTTGGCGTTCTCGCTCCGGCAATGGGCGGCGTAGCCGGTATCCTTGATCGCCGCCGTCGCCGCATTCAGCGCGGCTTGCGACAGGTTGAACGGCCCGCGCACACGATTCAGCACGTCGATAATATGCGCCGGTGCATAGCCCCAACCGATCCGCAGCCCGCCCAGACCGTAAAGCTTGGAGAACGTCCGCGTCATCACGATATTATCGTGGCTATCGACCAAAGCCGCGCCGCCGTCATAGCCTTCGACATATTCGGCATAGGCCCCGTCGAGCACCAGAATTGCCTGTTTGGGGATACCGGCGGCAAGACGTTCAATCTCGCTCAGCCCGATCATGGTGCCGGTGGGGTTGTTCGGGTTTGCGATGAACACCAGTCGCGTTTTGTCGGTGCACCCCGCGAGCAGCGCGTCCACATCCGTGACACGTTCGTTTTCGGGCACCTCGACCGGGGTCGCGCCGTTGGCCAGCGCGGAGATCCGGTACATGCCAAAGCCGTGCACCGTGTGCAGCACCTCTGTCCCCTCGCCCGAGAACGCTTGGCACAAAAAGGCGATGATCTCGTCCGACCCGGCCCCGCAAATGATGCGGTCAGCGTCCAGCCCGTGCACCTGCGCGATCGCCTGACGCAGCGCGGTATGATCAGAGGACGGATAGCGATGCAGGTCATAGGACGCATCGCGGAACGCTTTGACGGCCGCGTCGGACGGGCCAAGAGGGTTCTCGTTCGAGCTGAGCTTGATCACATTATCAAGCCCCGCCACATGGGACGCCCCGCCTTGATACAGTGCGATGTCCATAATGCCGGGTTGCGGGCGAATAGCGGTTGTCATCTGTCATGTCTCCTGTCGGGCGGACCATAAACGCGCGCCGTCGCCAGCGCCACTACGATCTTGTCCCAGCGTCATATGGCCCCGCGCTAAAGGCGCGTCACCAAACGCAAAAAGGGCCACGCCGGTCTTTCCAGCGTGGCCCCTTCGGCATTGATATGCGAGGAACCTTAGTTCTTCGCGTAGAATTCGACCACGAGGTTCGGTTCCATCATGACAGGGTATGGCACGTCGCCCAAAGCGGGGGTGCGCACGAATGTCGCTGTCATCTTGGAGTGATCTGCCTCGATGTAGTCAGGCACGTCACGCTCTGCCAGTTGCGTCGCTTCGAGCAGGGCAACCATTTGCTTGGAACGGTCACGCACTTCGATCACGTCGCCTTCTTTGACGCGGTAGGAAGGAATGTTAACCTTCTTGCCGTTCACTTTGACGTGGCCGTGGTTCACGAACTGGCGCGCAGCGAAAACGGTCGCGACGAATTTGGCGCGGTATACAACGGCGTCCAGGCGACGCTCCAGCAGACCGATCAGGTTTTCACCTGTGTCGCCTTTTACACGCTCGGCTTCACCGTAGATGCGGCGGAATTGCTTTTCGGTCAGATCGCCGTAGTAGCCTTTCAGCTTCTGCTTGGCGCGCAGCTGAATGCCGAAGTCGGACATTTTGCCCTTGCGGCGCTGACCGTGCTGGCCGGGGCCGTATTCACGACGGTTCACTGGGGACTTAGGACGGCCCCAGATGTTTTCGCCCATACGGCGGTCAATTTTGTGCTTGGCAGCTGTACGCTTAGTCACGGCTGTTCTCCTTTTTGAGGCCCCTGCAGGATTGCGACGGGCGGTAAAGGGCGTTGTCCTCTGGCCGAAGCCTGACAGGGTTCCCCTTGCGGGGTCCACCAACACCAATCAAGCGGCGCTTATACGGTGCTGCGGGTTGGAGTCAATGCACGAACTTGGCCCAATTAGCCTCAAATCGTAGCTAATTAGGCAGTAGCGGTCGGGAAGTCCGCGAAAATGCGCATTTCGATGAACGCTCCGCCGCCCTACGTCATGTGACCCGCCGAACGTTGCCTTAAAATCGCCAAAATCGTTAACAAAAAGTTAAAGCGGGCACTTTTAAGTTGAAATGTTAACGATTGTCACGCAGCATCAAGGTGTTGAACGGTTTGAGGGGGCTAGTGTGACGCATAACATGGGCTATCGCGGCGGATACTGTTTGCATCCAATGCACTTCATCGGAACTCATAACGCAGTTGTGGTGCATCGCGTCGAAAGACCACGCGCATGAGGATCTTGGCCGTCGAGGACAATCAAGATCTGCGCAATTTGCTAGAAGAATATCTTCGGACGCAAGATCACGAATATGTCCGCACGGCCGCCTCCGGCAAGGAGGCGCTTGAAGTCATCCATAGCGCGCCGGTTATTTTCGACTGCCTACTGCTCGACATCCAGATGCCGGAAATGTCCGGCGTAGAGCTGATCCCCCACATCCGACAAATCGACGGGTACGAATTCGTGCCCATCATCATGCTCACCGGGGTAAAGAACAGCGAAAGCATCGCGAAATCCTTCGTGGCGGGCGCGTGGGACTATATCATCAAACCGTTCGAGTTCTTCGACCTTGAGGCACGTATTCATGGTGCAGAAATGCGCAACGCCGAATTTGTCCGGCACCTGAAACGCCCGCATGAATCCCCCAACCAAGAGAATTTCGACGTTCTGAAAGAGCTCGCGCTCGACCGTCCGATGTCGCCCTCCGAGCTTTCCGAGAGCGGCCTTGTCCCGCAGGATGCCTTTGAAAACTGCATTATGCGCATGCAATCCGAGTTTGGTGGCGGCATGCAGATCGCTGTGATCGTGCTGCAGAACTTTGCGGATGTGCTTTCGCAGGTTCCGCAAGACCAGCGCGTCGAGTTTTCCGTCGGATTGGCACGCAGGTTGACCGATGCGCTCAGCAGCCTGAACCTGATCGTGACATATCGATCAAACGGCACCTTCGCCGCGCTCTCGCCCGCGCTTAAAACGCAATCCACGCTCAACATCGCTGACGTGGTTAAGAACGCGGTCCAGACCTCGCCAGAGGCAGCATGTCATCGCGATATCGTGGTCAACGTCGACTACTGCCGCACCAAGGCATTCTCGACCAGCGGCGACACGATTGTGATGCTTGACCAACTCGCAAAGCGCCTAAGTACCGTTACCGCCTAACACGGCCACAGCGGCCTAGCCGGCGTCCCAGTCGTGTTTGGGCCGTTGCGCCACAGCCTGATGACGGTGACAGCACGTCAAATGGTCATTCACCATGCCCACAGCCTCCATGAACGCATAGACGATTGTCGGGCCGCAGAACTTAAACCCCCGTTTTTTCAAATCAGCCGATATCTGCTTTGAAAGCGGCGTCCATGCGGGAACATCCGACTGACGCTCAAACCGGTTTTGCAGTGGCTCGAACCCCACGTATTTCCATAAGTACCGATCAAATCCCTCCTTCTTTTCAATCTCTTGCCAAACGCGTGCATTTGTAATCGCCGCCTCTATCTTTCCGCGGTGGCGGATAATGCCGGGGTTGGCGAGCAAGCGTTCAACCTCGGCTTCACCCCATGTAGCGATGACATTAGGATCAAAACCGGCAAAAGCCTCGCGGAAATTCTCTCGCTTTTTAAGTATCGTGATCCAACTCAGCCCTGCCTGAAAGCCATCAAGGATCAGTTTTTCCCAAAGCGCGCGGCTGTCATACTCCGGCACACCCCAGTCAGTGTCATGATAATCCAGATAAATTTGCTCTGGCCCCGCCCAGTCACACCGCTGCATCCGCATCCCCTTCTCCGACGGATCTGGCCGGATAGCTAAAATTTGTACTGCATTGCCGCGTTAACCCGGCGTTACAAGTTTCCGCGCCAAGGTGACATGAGTACAGCGATAAATGGAAGCGCCACTTTGGAAGATATATCACCACACCCGCTCGCCGATCTGCCCGAGGGAACGAAAAACCCGCTCGACTACGCGCTGACCCAACGCGACGGCAGCACATTGGCCATGGTCAGGGCTGCTGTCGCGCATAATCAGACATTGATGGCATACCAGCCTGTCATGCGGGACGCGGACGACCCAAAAATCGCCTTTTACGAAGGTTTCATTCGTATTCTGGATCCCACCGGTCGCGTCATCCCCGCCCGCGAATTCATGCCCGTGGTCGAGAAGACCCAGCTTGGCCGCGAGATTGATGTGCTATCGCTCAATGCGGGGCTTGCCGCGCTGAGCGAAAACAAAGGGTTGCGCCTTTCGATCAACATGTCCGCGCGCTCTATCGGGTATGCGGGATGGACGACCCTTTTGAACCGGTGGCTGTCGCGCGACGGTACCATTGGCGAACGTCTCATCCTGGAAATTAGCGAGAAATCGGCGATGCAGATGCCAGAGCTTGTCGCCAGCTTTATGGACCAGTTCCAGACACGGGGCGTTTGCTTTGCATTGGATAACTTTGGCTCTGACTACATCGCCATCCGTTATTTGAAAGAGATGTTCTTTGACATTCTGAAGATCGACGGGCAGTTCGCCCGCGGCGTAAGCGACCACCCCGATAATCGGGCAATCGTGTCGATCATGGTGTCGATCGCGCGCAACTTCGACATGATAACCGTCGCCGAACAGGTGGAAAATCAAGACGATGCATCCCTGCTTCTCGCGCTCGGCGTCGATTGCCAACAGGGCTTTCTGTATGGCGCACCAACCACCCAACCCTACTGGCAGAGCACGCCGGAAGAGCGCAAAAATGCGTAAGCGAACATGGCGCGATTGCCGCATGTGCAGCAATGGGATATGTCCAAACCATAGAAGACGGGGGAACGGGGAAACGCCGTATTATATTACCCCACGTCAGTAGTTCAGGGGAAGAACACATATGACCAACGTTGTCATCGCATCCGCAGCGCGCACGCCTGTCGGCAGCTTCAGCGGATCCTTTGCAAATACACCCGCGCACGATCTGGGCGCCGCGGTACTGAAAGAGATCGTCGCCCGCGCAGGCATCGACCCTTCCGAGGTCAATGAAACAATTCTGGGTCAGGTTCTGACCGCCGCTCAGGGGCAAAACCCTGCCCGTCAGGCACATGTGAATGCGGGTCTGCCCATCGAAAGTGCGGCATGGTCGATCAACCAGGTCTGCGGCTCTGGTCTGCGCGCGGTCGCTTTGGCAGCGCAGCACATCCAATTGGGCGACGCCGATATTGTGGCAGCCGGTGGTCAGGAAAACATGTCGATGAGCCCCCACGCACAAAATCTGCGTCCGGGTCAGAAAATGGGCGACATGCAACTTATCGATACGATGATCCGCGACGGTCTGTGGGATGCCTTCCACGGTTATCATATGGGTCAAACAGCTGAAAACGTTGCCGCTAAATGGGATATCAGTCGCGACGCCCAAGACGCATTCGCGGTGGCCTCGCAGAACAAAGCCGAAGCCGCCCAGAAGGCTGGTAAATTCCAGGACGAAATCGTGCCTTTCACCGTCAAAACCCGCAAGGGCGAGGTGGTTGTCGATCAAGATGAATACATCCGCCACGGTGCCACGATGGAAGCGATGCAGAAACTGCGCCCCGCCTTCACCAAAGACGGTTCCGTCACCGCAGCCAATGCGTCCGGCCTGAACGACGGCGCCGCTGGCGCATTGCTGATGTCCGCAGACAACGCCGAAAAGCGCGGCATCACACCTTTGGCGCGCATCGCGTCCTATGCGACCGTTGGCCTGGACCCGACGATCATGGGTGCCGGCCCGATCTATGCATCGCGTAAAGCGCTTGAGAAAGCGGGCTGGAAGGCCGAGGATCTAGACCTTGTCGAAGCCAACGAAGCGTTCGCGGCGCAGGCCTGCGCGGTCAACAAGGACATGGGGTGGGATCCATCGATCGTGAACGTGAACGGCGGTGCCATCGCAATCGGCCACCCCATCGGTGCCTCCGGCGCCCGCATCCTGAACACCCTTTTGTTCGAGATGCAGCGACGCGGCGCGAAAAAAGGCCTCGCGACCCTGTGCATCGGCGGTGGTATGGGCGTGGCCATGTGTCTTGAGCGCCCATAACGCTGTATAATCGATCAAGCGTGGCGCGTGTTCGGCAAGAACGCGCGCCACGCGAAAAACATCTGCTTTTTCCCTGCGTAAACTGTTGCAATGAATTTCAAGCCTGACTACAAATTCTCCACGTAATTAAATTACGAAATTAACAAGGCAAACGAAACAACATTGCCTTAAGGGGAGAGATTTATGTCACGTGTTGCACTTGTAACAGGGGGAAGCCGCGGGATCGGGGCGGCTATTTCCACAGCTTTGAAAGACGCCGGATACACCGTCGCGGCAACATATGCCGGGAACGACGAGGCAGCCGCGCAGTTTACAGAAACCACGGGCATCAAAACCTACAAGTGGAACGTCGCCGACTATGACGACTCCAAAGCCGGGATTGCCAAAGTCGAAGAAGATTTAGGCCCGATCGACGTGGTCGTAGCGAACGCAGGTATCACCCGCGACGCTCCTTTCCACAAGATGACGCCCGACCAGTGGAACGAAGTGGTTGGCACCAATTTGACGGGTGTTTTCAATACGATCCACCCGGTTTGGCCTGGCATGCGCGAACGCAAGTTCGGTCGGATCGTCGTCATCAGCTCTATCAACGGGCAGAAAGGTCAGTTCGCCCAGGTGAACTATGCCGCGACCAAAGCAGGCGATCTGGGCATTGTGAAGTCACTCGCGCAGGAAGGCGCGCGCGCCAATATTACCGCGAATGCGATCTGCCCCGGCTATATCGCGACGGATATGGTGATGGCGGTGCCCGAGAAGGTGCGCGACTCTATCGTGGCGCAAATCCCGACCGGCCGCCTAGGTGAACCCGAAGAAATCGCCCGCGCGGTTGTATTCCTAGTCAGTGATGACGCGGGCTTTATCAACGGGTCCACGATCACCGCGAATGGTGCACAGCATCTGGTCTAAACGGCCTACCTGAACGCAAAAGGCCAGCGCATTTCGCGCTGGCCTTTTTGTCGGCGGCCCACCAATGGGCACGCCAACGGAATTGAAATCTATCAGGCGGAAAGCCGGGTAATTTCCTCTTTCAAGCGCAGCTTTTCCTTTTTCATATTCGCAACCTTTAGCCCGTCCATACTCGGCGATCGTTGGGCCTGTTCTACAGCGTCACTCATTGCCAAATGCTTCCGTTTCAGAGCATCCAGATGTGCGTCAAAAGCCATGTAACTCTCCTTAGGTTATGTTGCGTAGAATGATTGAAGCACGAAATATTCCACCTGTCACGCGGCAGCGCAGCAAAACTATCGACAAGTTGAGATATCGGCGAGAGGCTGCTTAGAATGGCAGCGCTGCGCCCTCGCGCAGGACCGCTCGTATTTCGGGCACATAGCTGTCGCCGTCGCTTAAATGTTGTGCGCCTTCGTGCATGATAAGGGGCGCGTTCAAGCGAAACGCCCCCCGCCCGCTTTTGCGCGCACGCAGGATGACCAGTTCAGCCATGCGACCGATGCGCGGTGCGATCGGCAGCACCTCTATGCTGCCCATATCATGGGGTAGCGCGCGGATCAGATCGGGCAGGCGTTCTGCCCGATGGATAAAATGCGCCTGTCCTTTCGGGGCAAGGCGTTTGGCCGCGATCTTGACCCAGGTTTCCAACGGAGTCGCTTCCCCCAAGGCGGTCTCACGACCGCTGTTGGTCGCCGCGACAGAGGCGTGGCGATCGAAATACGGCGGGTTGGCAAGAACGTGGTCAAATTGTCGCTGCCGCAGGGCCAACGGCATGGCATCAATGTCGGCCTCAACCACTTCAAATGTTGGATTATTGCGCCGTGCAAGCGCGGCATAGGCAGGCTGGATCTCGACCCCTGTCAGCTGCAAGCCCGGCACCCGCGCGCCCAGACAAAGCGACGCCGCCCCTACCCCGCAGCCCAGCTCTAGCACGCGCTGACCGGCCTGCGCCGGCACCGTTGCAGCCAATAAAACAGGGTCAACGCCCGCACGGTAGCCTTTACGCGGCTGCCACAAATGCAGTTTGCCGCCCAGAAACGCATCCCGCGTGAGCGCGTCGGGGTCAAAGACGTCCACAGCGGTTATTTGGGCAACCCGGTGGGGATGTCGTTGTCGCGCAACACCCGCGTTGCGGCGGTGTGATCGTCGTCGTGCACCATCAAGCGGCGGGGGAAAATGCCGATCCCGCCTTCAAGCACGCTCATGTTTACGTCCAGCGGAAAGCAGTCTATATCCTCGCCCTGAAGAAGGGCGCTGGCAAAGGCGATTATTGTCGGATCGGTTGTGCGCAAAAGTTCCTTCATAACAGAGATGTAAGGGCAATCGACGTTGATTGTCGAGCCTTCCAATTAAGGTCGTGTAAATGACGAGCGAAAACACCCAGAAACCACATGACCGGATGGCGGCCTATCTTAACGCGGATATGACCGCGGTGAACGATCTGATCCGCGACCGCATGGCGTCAGAACATGCGCCGCGCATCCCCGAGGTCACGGCCCATCTGGTAGAGGCAGGCGGCAAGCGGTTGCGCCCGATGCTAACCCTCGCTGCGGCGCGCCTGTGCGGCTATGACGGCCCCTACCACGTGCACCTTGCCGCCACGGTAGAATTCATTCACACCGCGACACTGCTGCACGACGATGTGGTCGATGAAAGCGCGCAGCGTCGCGGGCGGCCGACGGCCAACTTGCTGTGGGATAACAAATCTTCGGTGCTGGTGGGCGATTACCTTTTCGCGCGCAGCTTCCAGCTGATGACCGAGACGAATAACATGCGCGTGCTGGCGATCCTTGCCAATGCCTCCGCCACGATTGCAGAGGGCGAGGTGTTGCAACTGACCGCCGCGCAGAATCTGGCCACGGATGAAGGCATCTACCTACAGGTCGTGCGCGGGAAGACGGCGGCGTTGTTTTCGGCAGCGACGCAAGTGGGCGGGGTGATTGCCGCGGCCCCTGACGCACAGGTTCAGGCCCTGTTTGACTATGGTGATGCCTTGGGGATCGCGTTTCAGATTGTCGACGATTTGCTGGACTACCAAGGCGACCCGAATGCCACCGGCAAGAACATCGGTGATGACTTCCGCGAGCGTAAGCTGACCCTGCCGGTTATCAAGGCGATCGCCAAGGGCGACGCGGCCGAACGTGCCTTCTGGACCCGCACCATCGAGAAGGGCAAGCAGGAGGACGGCGATCTTGAACACGCTCTGTCGCTGCTGAATGCACATGGCACTCTGGATGAAACCAAGGCAGAGGCGCTGGCATGGGCGGAACAGGCCAAGACTGCGCTGAACACCCTGCCGGATCACGAGCTGACTCAGATGCTGCGCGATCTGGCCGATTACGTCGTCGCGCGTATTAGCTAGTCGTCCCCCCATTGGGGCGCGTCGAAGCTACCCCCAGCATCGGTGCGGCGGTGACCCACCAGCCGGGCTGTGCCGCGGCGATACGCGTGACGGCGCGCTGCGCCAGTGCCTCGGTCTCGTAAAGGCCAAAGCAGGTCGCACCAGAGCCCGACATACGCGCCAGCAGCGCGTCCTGTAGACTGCCCAGACAATCTGCCACCTCTGGCACCACCTGGATCGCCGGTGCCTCCAGATCGTTGCGCTGTGTGGCCAGCCAGGCGGCGAACGCAGGCGCGGTGGTGAATGCGGGCAGCTCTTTGGGCATGGGCGCGTTGGCGCGGGACTCGAGCCGCGAGAAGACCTCGGGCGTGGCGGCGGATTTATTCGGGTTGATCAGCACCAGCCAGCAGGGCGGCAGCTTGGGCGCGGGCGTCAATCGCTCGCCGATCCCCTCCATCCGCTGGGGGGTGTCATGCAGGCAAACCGGCACATCGGCCCCCAGTCGCGCCACGTCCTCGGGCACCGGCAGCCCCCAATGCGCCGAGAGCAAGCGCAGCGCCGTGGCCGCATCCGCTGATCCTCCGCCGATCCCTGCCGCGGCGGGGAGGTTTTTCGTCAGATGCAACCGCGCCCCCCTGCCCGCGCCCGCGTCCAGCAGCCTTGCCGCACGCACCACGAGGTTGCGGTCATCATGGGGGGCGGCACCGCCATAGGGACCATCGATAAACAGCTCAAGCTGGTCAGAGGGGGATACCGCGATCCGGTCGCCCACGCCCGCGCGCACCACAAGACTATCCAGCAGATGGTAGCCATCGCTGCGCTGCCCAGTGACATGCAGGGTCAGGTTCACCTTGGCCCAGGCGAAACCCGCGTTGGCAACCCCGAGGACAGCGGCTTGGGTCGTCATTTCTCAGCAGATGCTTTGCTGAGCGGCTCGGCCCCTTCTTCGGCCAATACCGCGTCCAGCCCCACCTCGAGCTTGCGGCGCATGCGGTCGGGATCAGCCTCGCTGTCTTTATCTTCGGGATCCACAAACGATAGCGCCCGACGCCATTGGAATTCTGCCTCGCGTTGACGGCCAACGGACCAGTAAACGTCGCCCAAATGGTCGTTGACCACCGGATCGACGGCAACCAGTTCAACGGCCCTTTCCATCTGGTCGACGGCCTCTTCGTAGCGGCCCAAACGGTACAAGACCCAGCCCAGTGAATCGACGATATAGCCTGATTCAGGGCTCGCTGCGACGGCGCGTTCGATCATGTTCAACGCTTCGTCCAGATTGCGCCCCTGTTCCACCAGCGAATAGCCGAGGTAGTTCAGCACCTGAGGCTGATCGGGGTTAATCTTGAGAGCGGCGCGAAAATCGCGTTCGGATGCCTCGCCATTGCCAGAGCGTTCTTCGGCAATGCCGCGGGCGTAATACAGCACCCAGCGTTGCGGATTGCTGTCGGGTGTCAGCTCTATCGCGCGATCATAGGATTTGATTGCGGCCTTGAAGTTGTCCTGCGCCCGCAACGCATCGCCCAAGGCGGAATGGACCGACGGCAATGTGCCGTGGCTGCGGGTCAACTGTTGCAGAACCTCGATCGCCTGTTCCGGTTTGTTCGACCGTCGCAGCGCCGCCGCACGCCCGAGTTCGGCTGCGTGATAGGCGGGGTTGTCGGCGGGTACGTCCTGCAGCTCCTTGATCGCCAGCTCGTACTGGCCGATGTTTTCAAGCAGATCCGCGGTCAGCAACAGGTCGTCGATATGATCGGGGCGCAGGTAACGCGCGATGCGCGCATAAAGCAGCACATAGTAGTCACCGGCACTTTCATTGCGCAGCACGGCGGCGAAGGTAAAGAAGACTTCGGCAATGCCTGCCTTGGCATCGGGGATCTGGGTAAAAGCGACCTGCCCCTCCCCCTGCAAGGCGGCGACCAAGCCGTCAAGTTCGGGGTCGCTGCTGGCCCCGAAACTATCGGTCAGCAGCGCAAGCGCCTGTTCATTTCGCCCGAGCTGGCCCAGGATTTCCGCCCGCGCGATCACACCGCGCCGTGTCTGCCCTGCCGATCCCGCTTGGTTCGAAGCAAAGATCGCCTCCGCCCCTTCGTAGTCGCCGACCGACGCCAGTGCCAAAGCCTTGTGATACAGCACGAACCCCTGCATGCCGGCTTCTTTGCTCAGATCGTCGAACTGGGTGATGGCGGCGGTCATGTCGCCCACGCCCACATGCGCCCAGGCCTTGACCAAACCGTCCACCCAAGGGCCGATCCCGCCCTCGTCTGCGGATTGTTCGATCAGACCCGCATAGTTTTCTTCCTGCGCCATGCCAGCGGTTGTCACCAGATAGGCGATCTGCCCGGGCTGGTCCGACGCGGCCATGATGCGCGCCAAAGGCAGGGCGCGGTCGATATCCCCCAGCGAGAGCAGCGCCAGAACCGTGCTTTCAAGGAACTCGGGGTTCTTGGGATCAAGCGCCAGCGCTTCGCCATAATACTTGGCAGATTCCGCAAAATCACTGCGCACCGCAGCATGCCGACCGGCAAGATAGGCCCCCGCCGCCGATTGCGCCTGTACGGGCATTGCAACGGCTCCGGTCAGCGCCAAAACGCTTGCGGTCAACAGAAGGTTACGGATCATACTGGCACGCCTCATTTGTATTTGCGCGCAAGGCTAACAGGTTCACGACCAAGCGCAATGCCGCCTATCCAAAGGGACATCCCGCTTATCCTCTATCGGCGGAACCTTGCATGAAAAAAGGCGCGCCGCAGCACGCCTTTGATCGATTTCATCCAGTAAGTGATGCTTACACGTTAGGCCCGTAAGCGACGCTTACATATTAGGATAGTTCGGGCCATCCCCACCCTGCGGCGTGGTCCAGACGATATTCTGCGTGGGATCCTTGATGTCGCAGGTCTTGCAGTGCACGCAGTTCTGGAAGTTAATGACAAAGCGCGGGTCCTTGCCGTCTTCCTCGACGAATTCATACACGCCGGCAGGGCAATACCGCGCCGAGGGGCCAGCGTATTCCGGCAGGTTGATGTTCACCGGCACCGACGGATCCTTCAGCGTCAAATGCGCGGGCTGGCTTTCGTCGTGGTTGGTGAATGAAAACGCCACGTTGGTCAGACGGTCAAAGCTGAGCTTGCCATCGGGCTTGGGGTAGTCGATCTTCTTGTGCTTGTCGGCCTTTTCGGTCGCTTCAGCATCGGATTTACCATGCCCCAGCGTCCCCAGCAGCGAGAAGCCGAAGGTATTGGTCCACATGTCGAACCCACCCACGGCGAGCGAGGTCACAAGGCCGTACTTGCTCCACAACGGTTTGACGTTGCGAACTTTTTTCAGGTCTTTGCCGATCTCGCCGCTGCGGACATCTTCCTCATAGGCGGTCAGCTCGTCACCGGCGCGGCCCGCCTGGATCGCGTCATAGGCCGCTTCGGCGGCAGCTTTGCCCGACAGCATCGCGTTGTGGTTGCCCTTGATGCGCGGCACGTTGACCATGCCCACCGAACAGCCCAGCAACGCCACACCGGGTGCGACCATCTTGGGCATCGACTGGTAGCCGCCTTCGGTGATGGCGCGCGCGCCGTAGGCCACGCGCTTGCCGCCTTTCAGCAGATCGGCAATCATCGGGTGGTGCTTGAAGCGCTGAAATTCCATGTAGGGGAAGACATGCGGGTTTTTGTAGCCAAGGTGGACAACGAAACCGACGTACACCTGGTTGTTTTCGATGTGATAGATGAACGACCCGCCACCCGCGTTGCTGTTCAAAGGCCAGCCCATCGTGTGGGTCACAGTGCCCTCTTTGTGCTTGGCGGGATCGATTTCCCAGATTTCTTTCATGCCAAGGCCGTATTTCTGCGGCTCTTTTCCGGCGTCCAGATCGTATTTCGCAATCACCTGCTTGGACAGGCTGCCGCGCACGCCTTCGGACAGGAAGACGTATTTACCGTGCAGTTCCATACCGGGCTCATAGCCGTCGCCCTTGGTGCCATCGGCGCTGATGCCGAATTCACCGGCCACAACGCCTTTGATCTCGCCATTGTCGCCATAGACCAGCTCTGAGCACGCCATACCGGGAAAAATCTCGACCCCCAGCTCTTCGGCCTGTTCTGCCATCCAGCGGCAGACATTGGCCATGGAAACGATGTAGTTCCCGTGGTTGTTCATCAGCGGCGGCATGGGGAAGTTCGGCACCCGGATTTTACCCGCCTCGCCCAGCATATAGAAGTTGTCTTCCTCGACCTTGGTCTTGATCGGCGCGCCTTTTTCCTTCCAGTCGGGCATCAGGGCGTCCAGACCGATCGGGTCCAGAACCGCACCCGACAGGATATGCGCCCCCACCTCAGAGCCCTTTTCCAGCACGACCACGTTGCAGTCGGCGTCGAGTTGCTTCAGACGGATCGCGGCGGACAGACCGGCAGGGCCCGCACCGACGATAACGACGTCATATTCCATTGCTTCGCGTTCAACTTCGGCCATTTGGGGCTCCTCTTCGGGCAGAAAACGGTTTGGATTTCGCTAAACCAGCACGGTCGCTATTGCAATCGCAACACAGCGTAAATTAGCGCACCCACGACAGTTTGCATCTTAAATGTTGCAGGTGCAGCAATATTGTTTCGCATCGCAAAATGCTAGCTGCGCGGATCTCCCATTAGATAGCGCGGCCCCTGCCCTTTCTCCCCCGCGCGGTCTTGAGGGTTATAAAGCGCACAGGCCTGTAGGCTCAGGCATCCGCATCCGATACACCCATCTAGGTCGTCACGCAGGCGGGTCAACGTCGCGATCCGGTCGTCCAGCGTTGTACGAAACGCCTGGCTGATCCGCGCCCAGTCCTCTTTGGTGGGGGTGCGCCCATCCGGCAGGCGATCCAGCTCTTGCTTGATCTGCGGCAAGGTAAAACCGAATTGCTGCGCGATCATCACAAAGCTCAGCCGCCTCAGATCGGCACGCTCGAACCGCCGCTGCCCGCCGCTGTTGCGCCACGGTTTGATCAACCCTTGCGCCTCGTAATAGCGGATGGCGGACACCGCCAAGCCTGTGCGCCGCGCCAAAGCACCAATCGACAACCCATCATTCACCGCCATAGACATTCCCCGAAATAATCCTTGACCTAAAGTTAGGTTTAGAAATTACACACCATAGGGTCAACGTCACAAACACGGAAGGAAGACCCGACAATGCCAGCACAATTGGAACATGCCAACATCACCGTAACCGACCCGCAAGCCACCGCCGCCTGGATGGCGCAGATATTTGGCTGGCGCATTCGCTGGCAAGGCGATGCGATCGCGGGCGGACATACTATTCACATCGGAACCGAAAGTTCATACGTGGCGCTCTACGCACCGAAAACGACGCCGGCCACGGGCACCAGCAGCTATGACACCACCGGCGCGCTGAACCATTTCGGGGTGACCGTCGATGATCTGGATGCCGCCGAAACCTTGGTCAAAGCGCAGGGGTTCACGCCGGTGAACCACGCCGATTACGAACCCGGGCGGCGCTTCTATTTTCGCGATCACGACGGTGTCGAATACGAGCTGGTCCAATACGATGACTAAGCGCGGATTGCCGCGGACGGGCTGACTCTGCTCTTGCAATCGCGGGGCAGTTTGGGTCAGGTAAGGATCAATTCAAATCGGTTGCACCCTCGGACGACAGTTCGGGGGCTGTGACCCTCATTGCGTGGACGCCCCCTGATGGAAAAAATCCCCATGACCCGCGCCGGTCACACGGCTTTGGAAACCGAACTCAAGCATCTGAAGTCGGTTGAACGCCCTGCCATCATCAAAGCCATCGCCGAAGCCCGCGAACACGGTGACCTGTCCGAGAACGCCGAATACCATTCCGCCAAGGAAAAGCAGTCCTTCATCGAAGGCCGCATCAAAGAGCTTGAAGGCGTGATCTCCCTTGCGGATGTGATTGACCCGGCCAAGATGTCCGGCGCGATCAAGTTCGGCGCGACCGTGACCCTCGTGGACGAAGACACCGACGAAGAGAAGACCTACCAGATTGTTGGTGAATACGAGGCCAACATCGAAAAAGGTCTGCTGAACATCAAATCCCCTATCGCCCGCGCCCTGATCGGCAAGGAAGAAGGCGACAGCGTCGAGGTGCGGACACCCGGGGGGGACAAATCCTATGAGGTTCTCAAAATCGTCTACGCATAAGCCGGGGACAAAGAGATGACCGACAAACCGCAGCTGACACCGAACGCGCCGCGCCAATCCGCGCGGTCGACCCCCTTTGGCGTCTATTCGCGCCCGAACGACAGCGGGATCTCGAACATTGAACTCATCGCCGCAGCGCTAAGCGCTGTATGGTTGCTGGGGTCCGCGATCTTTTTCTTGATGCTGCCGTCGGATCAGCAACCCGATACGGGCGGTGCCGGTTTGCGGTTCCTGATGACGATGCTGGCGATCTTTATGCCCGTTGGCATGATCTGGGTCGCCGGCACAGC
>NZ_DGMH01000051.1:16308-20573 GCF_002388305.1 Sulfitobacter sp. UBA4523 | reverse complement strand
CCGCCACAGCGGCCCGCGCCAGCCGTGTCATGCGCGAGGAAAGCAAACGCTTGCAGGCCGCGATCGACGCGATCCGGCAGGCGTATATCGCGCAACAGCAAGGGCAGAACCTTGGCGCAGACGCGACCGTCGCACGCAAGCTGGATGAAATCGCCGCCGCCGCCCGCAAGACCGAAAGCACGCTGGCCACCTTCCAAAGCCGCCGCGACGCCAGCACCCGCCTGGCGCCTCTCAAGCCTGCGGTGGTCGATGACCAGCCCGCGCTGGCGCTTGGCACCTCGGCCGCGGATATGACCCCGCCGCTGTCGCATGAAGATTTCATTCGCGCGTTGAATTTCCCCGAAACCGCAGAGGATACCGAAGGCTTTTCGGCGCTGCGCAAGGCGTTGAAAGACCGCAATGCGTCCCAGCTGGTGCAGGCGTCGCAGGACGTGCTGACGCTGCTTAGTCAGGACGGTATCTATATGGATGACCTGCGCCCCGACCGTGCACGCCCCGAAATCTGGCGCCAATTCGCCCAAGGGGCCCGAGGCCGTCCGATCGCAGCTTTGGGCGGCATCCGCGACCGGTCCTCGCTGGCGCTGACCAGTGCCCGCATGAAGCAGGACCCGATCTTCCGCGATGCCGCGCATCACTTCCTGCGCCGTTTCGACCGCGCCTTCGCCGCCTTTGAAGCCGAGGCCTCTGACGCCGACATCTCGGCACTGACCGACACGCGCACCGTGCGGGCCTTCATGTTGCTGGGCCGCGTGGCAGGGACGTTCGACTAGCGGTCAGGTGATCCCGAAAGACCCATAGGGAATATAGCGCACCAGATCGCCCGGCTGGATGTCGGCCGCGGCGTCCGGGAGTTCGACCAATCCTTCGGCCCAAGCCAGCCCGCTGATCCGCCCCGACCCCTCCGATGCAAAGACCTGCACCCGCCCGTCGCGCATCCGCGCGCGCAGATACTCGCGCCGCCCCGGTTTCTTGCGTTTGCTGAAATCTGCGGGCACGTCGAACCCCTGCGGTACAGGCCAGTCCTGCCCCGCCAGCCGTGCCAAAGCAGGGCGCGCGAAAATCAGGGTGCAGACCATAGCCGCCACGGGGTTGCCCGGCAGACCAAAAACCGGCGCGCCTTGCCACATGCCAAGCGCTAAGGGCCGCCCCGGTTTGACCGCGATGCGCCACAGGTCAAGCGCCCCTGCCTCGGACAAAAGGGCCGACACGTGGTCTTCATCCCCCGCCGACGCGCCACCGCTGGTCAGGATCGCATCGACACGGCCCTGCGTCTCATCCAGCCGCCTGCGCAAGGCTGCGCGGTCGTCACCCACATGCCCCAGATCCACGCCCTGATGGCCGAACTGCGATACCAACCCCAGCAACATCGGGCGGTTCGCATCGAATATCTGTCCGTCGGCCGCGGTTTGACCGGCCTCGACGATCTCATCCCCTGTCGATAGCACGCCAACGCGCAAGCGCCGATGGGTCGACACCGACGCCGTTCCCGTGGCCGCGAGCAAGGCGATATCCGCCGCTGTGATCCGTCGTCCTGCGCGCAGTGTCACGGCACCCGCTGTCACGTCCTCCCCCGCTTTGCGGGTATTGGCACCCTGTTTCACCGGACCGTTAAACCGCAGGGTGCGCCCGTCAATGGTCACGTCTTCTTGTAGCACCACGGTATCGACGCCTTCGGGCAGCGCGGCCCCTGTCAGCACGCGGATCGCCTGCCCCTCGGCCAGCGCCCCCGGCGCGTCGCCTGCCGCCGCGCGCCCCTCGGCCAGCGGCATCGCATGGGCCCCGGCCGCGCGCCCGCCCGCAAAGCCATAGCCATCAACAGCCGTATTTGGCAGCGGCGGATTGGCGCGGCATGCCAGCACATCCGCCGCGGCGATGCGCCCCAAGGTGGCAGCCAAAGGCACGTCTTCGACAGGGGTCACCGGATGCAGCCGTTCCCGCAGTTGCGCCAGCGCTTCGTCCACCGGCGTCCAATGCACGCCCGGCGGCAGGGCAAAACAATCGTTGCGCAGGGGGGGCGGGGCCTTGAGCAGATGTTCGAACCCCAGACCGAAAATCCAACCCTCCTCCGCTGCCTCAACATCCAGCATCTGCGCCAGATCGGCGGCAGGGACGGCGGCCAGCTGCCGTGCCAGTTCCTGCACCTGCCACGCATCCTTGACCCTGTTGTCAGGAGCGGGCCCCACGGTAAGCGACGGCCAGATCTCGGCAAAGACCACCTGCGCATCCGGCCTTTCAAACGGCCAGACCGCGACATGATCGGCAAAACGAGCACGCAGGCGTGACAGCACAGGCAGCCCCATGACCACCTGCGACCCGACAGCCCCTGCCCCGGCCATTTGCCAGCAGGTGAAACTGCCCTTGGCACGCTGTTCCGCCGCGCGCTTGTCGGGAAACGGGTTGTCGTAGCCCGCCTTGGTGCGCGGCAGCCCTGCGATATCGCGGTTCGGCAGGCCGTTGGCCCAGAAAGGGCCGCTGCCATCGCCCAGACCCAGATTGATCTCTGCCACCAGATCGAAACGGTTGTTACGGTCTGGCGCATCTTCGACCCGCGCCTCGAACCACTCCCACAGGGCGAAGGGATCCTCGCTGCCCGTCAGGGCCTCGGCAAAACCGCTGGGGTAGGCAAAGGGGAAATCGAAGCCGATGAACAAACGGTGATCCTGTGCCAGCTCTGCTTCGATCAACGCGGCGATCCACGCCTCTGCCTCGGACCGGTTGCGCAGATAGACAGGCGGGTCCGAGATGCCCCCCCGCGACACCCCCGCCCAAATCGCATCTTTGCGCGGGGTTTGTCCGGTGTCATTACCGCCGGACCAATCGACCACAACAAACGTGTCGAAATGGCTCACAAGCCCACCTCGGCCAGAATGAAATCGGCGATGGTGCTGGTGTCATTCAGATCGAATACGGGGCGATCCAGAGTCATGGGGGTGTCGCTGGCAATCGCCTTGATCGTCGGATCCTCTGGCGCGATCAGCGCATTGCCGGTTTCGGCCCGATGCGCTTCGACCTTGGCGTGACCGTCGCGCTTGTAGCCTTCGACCAGCACCAGATCGACGGGCGCAAGCTTGGCCAGCAGCGCGTCGAGCGTCGGTTCATCCTCGCCGTGCAGCTCATGCATCAGGGCAAAGCGGTTGCGCGAGGCCAACAGCACCTCGCGCGCGCCAGCGACGCGGTGGCGGTGGCTGTCCTTGCCCGGATGATCCACATCAAAACTGTGGTGCGCATGTTTCACGGTAGACACTGAAAACCCGCGGCCCGTGATTTCGGTCACGAGGCGTTCCATCAGCCCCGTTTTGCCTGCGTTTTTCCAGCCGACAACGCCGTAAACTCTCATATCATCTCCTGTGCGCGGGCCAGATCTTGGGGGGTGTTGATGTTAAAGAACGCGTCCTCATGGGGGAACAGCGCTTCGCGACCCTCATGGGTTTGGGTCCACATCACGACCTTGCGCAGCCCCCCTTGCAAGGCGGCGCGCAAATCGTCGCGTAAGGCCACCGGCCAGAGGCCAAAGGTCGGATGCCGCGCGGTGCCGCGTTTGGCATCCGGCGTGGCGGCCAGCACCAGCGGATGGGTCATCCCCTCGCTTGCCAGCAACAGCTGCGGCGCCAGATCACCGGGGAAGAACGGCGTGTCTGCCGCCGCTGTGACAATGGTATCCGCGCCCTGTTCAGCGGCCCAATCCAGCCCGGCCAGCACGCCCGCAAGCGGACCGGCGAACCCGTCGATACTATCGGGCAACACCGGCAACTTCAGCCCCGCAAACCGCGCGGCATCACCATTGGCATTCAACGCGACGCGATCCACCTGCGGGGTCAGCCGTTCAATCACATGACCTAGCACGCTTTGACCGCCAAGCTGCAACAGCCCCTTGTCGCCGCCGCCCATCCGCGTCGCCTGCCCACCGGCAAGGATCACCCCAAGTGGCTGTTTCATGCGCTGCCCTTTCGCCCAGATCGTTTCGGTTCATCCGCGATTCCGTCGGGGTCCGCGTCACGGATCAACCGGTCCTCGCCCGCCAGACAGATAAAGCGTTTGCCCTTCATCCGGCCGATCAGCGTCAGCCCGACCTGCTGCGCGATCTCTACCCCCCAGGCGGTAAAGCCGGAGCGCGAGACCAGCGCAGGGATGCCCATCATCGCGGTCTTGATCACCATCTCGGAGGTCAGCCGCCCCGTGGTATAGAGGATCTTATCCTCGGCCGGGACTTTCTCAGAAAGCATCCAGCCCGCGATCTTGTCGACCGCGTTGTGGCGGCCGACATC
>NZ_DGMH01000051.1:0-16263 GCF_002388305.1 Sulfitobacter sp. UBA4523 | reverse complement strand
TCCATATAGACCAGCGGGCGATTGCCCTGACATAGCACCGTGCCGTGAATCGCCCCGGCTTCCAGGTACAGGCTCGGCGTGCGGTTGATCTGCGCGCTAAGGTCATACAGCCACGAGGTCCGCAGCGGGGTCATGGGCAGGATCACGCCCTCCAGCCCCTCCATCATATCGCCGAAAACCGTACCGACCGCACAGCCGGAGGTCCGGGTCTTCTTGCGCATCTTGTCTTCGTAATCGGTTTTGCGGGCGGTGCGGACCACGACGACCTCAAGCTCTTCGTCGTAGTCGACGCCGGTGATATCCTCACCGTCGCGCAGCATACCCTGATTGCGCAAGAACCCAAGCGCGAGGTATTCAGGGTAATCGCCGATCGTCATCGCGGTGACGATTTCCTGCGCATTTAGATAGATCGTCAACGGGCGTTCCTCGACCACATTGATGGTTGTTTGCGCGCCTGTGTGATCCCGCCCGGTCACAGCACGGGTCAGCCGCGGCAAACCCGGTTGCGGTGCGATCAAATAAGCATCGGTGTCTGTCTTGACGGACAATTGCATCCCCCCAAAGCGGCAGTTAAGCATGTCCCGGCAATCTAGGGGGAACGCATGGCCATCACCACCACGAAATCGGCCTTTCGAAAAGGTCTTGCCGACGCCGCACCCTTTGTTCTGGTGATCATCCCCTTTGCGTCCCTGTTTGGCATCCTCGCCACCGAGGCGGGATTGAACGTATTCGAAACGCTCGCCTTTTCGGTTGTGGTCATTGCGGGGGCAGCACAGTTCACCGCGTTGCAACTGATGCAGGAACATGCCCCGACGGCGATCGTGCTGGCCTCTGCGCTGGCGGTGAACCTGCGGATGGCGATGTATTCCGCGTCGCTGACCCCTTACATCGGCTCCGCCCCGCTGTGGCAGCGCGCGCTGGCGGCCTATCTGACGGTCGATCAATCCTATGTCTGCGCGATGGCGCAGTACGAGAAACAGCCCGATATGACGATTCCGCAGCGGATGGCGTATTTCTTTGGCTGTGTGACCCCGATTGTGCCGCTGTGGTATTTGTTCACGCTGGTGGGGGCGATGGTCGGCGCGCAGATCCCCGAAAGCTGGGCGCTGGACTTTGCGCTGCCGATCACCTTTCTGGCCATGATCGCGCCGATGTTCCGCACGCCGGCCCATGTGGTCGCGGCGCTGGTCGCCTCTGTCGCGGGGCTGCTGACGGCGGGTGTGCCCTATTCGCTGGGGCTGATCATCGCGGGGCTTGCGGGGATGATGGCCGGTGCGCAGACAGAGCTTTGGCTGGAACGGCGCCAGCCCCAACACCCTGAACAGGATGCGGTATAATGGATCATATCAACACCGGCACACTTTGGTTCGTGATCATCGCCCTTGGCATCGGCAGTTTCGGGCTGCGCTTTGTCTTTACCGGATTGGTTGGCGACCGCGAGATGCCCGCATGGCTGCTGCGGCACCTGCGCTATACGGCAGTGGCGATCCTGCCCGCGCTGGTGGCTCCGCAGGTGATCTGGCCCGCAGCCACGGACGGGCAGCTTGACCTGCCGCGCATGGCGGCAGCGGCTGCGGCCCTGACAATCGGGGTGATCACCAAAAACGTGCTGCTCGCCATCATCAGCGGTGCAGCAACGCTTTACAGTCTGCTTTGGTTACTGGGCTAGAAGCGACGCCTGCACCGCGTCGATCACATCGCCTTCGTCATTCTCGTAGTATTTTGTCGTCGTGACACCGGGCAAGCTGGCGAACTGTTCGCTGAGCTTGGCCGGATAGAAGGTCTTGGAGATGCTTTCGAACCCTTGGACCTGCGACAGAATGCCCGAGGTCGCATTGGCGCAGAACGCCCCTGCTACCGTGCCGTTCGACATCACAAGCTGCAAGATCTGTTCCGCCTGCGCGTCCGTCACCTGAAGTTCCTGGCTGACAACATGGTAGGTGCTGCGTGCGTGCGAGGATTTGTAGCCTTGAATCCACTTGGGCGTCATACCGTAAAGCACGTCGCCGCGTTCGATCACGCGCGGATCGCGGAAGGAACCGGCGGGGTCAAAGATCACCTGCTGCGAGCCATTGACCACCAGCGCCGTATGGCCGCCGCTGCCGGTGCGGTTGTTGATCATCGTCATCAACGTGATGGATCGCGGCCCCGGTGCCACATAGGCGGCCGCCGCGACTTCTGCCGGTGTGTTATCAATCCCGGTATCATTCGCACAGGCCGCAAGCAGCCCGACGCAGGCCAAAGCCATCCAAACACGCATAGAAATATCCCGTCGGTTAGGTTTGCCCGCCTTAGCGCGCGAAGATCGCCATAAAGACCAGAATAGCAATAATCACGATGCACGACCATTTGACGAAGTTCATGAAGCTGTCAAAAGTCTTCTCGTGCGTGCTGGTGTCCATCGAGCCGTGTTCATGTTTGGCCATTTGCGCGATCCTTGTCTTAACGTGCGTATGATTTGAACTGGGGAATACTGTATTCATCTGCCTATGTCACGGCATCAAAATGCGCGGGATCAGGTGTTTTCGTCTGTCTGTGCCGGCTCTGGCGTCTCAAGGTCTTGCGCCAAGCGGAAACCAATACGATTCGCGGGGGTTTCCTGCACCGCTTTGGGCAGCGCACGCAGGGCGACATTCAACTGGGTGACATGCTGCACCAGCTGCATCCGTGCCCCCGCGTTGTCCTCGCCGTAAAAGGTCACGATGTCCGGGTCGAAATAGCCCATACCCTCGATCCGCAGCACACCGGCGTCACCGCCTGCGAACCCCATCGCGACCTCGTGATCGCCATCCAGCTGCTCTTCGAAATTTCTAAGGTAAAGCACGACCCGCTCGTAGGCCCATTGCGCCGGTGATTTCTGCGCGGCGGGCTTTTGGGTCATCCCCTTGGGCACCGGCTGGTCAGAGGCATTGCGTCTGTCGGGGTCCGAATGCACCTCGTAGAGGCGCGGCAGCGCGTCGGCCTCGATCGCCTCGGCCGCTGTCTTGATCTCGTTATCCATCGGTCAGCCCTTTGATTGATACACCCAAGCCCCGTCCAGCGCCCGCAAGCTGCGTGTGGCACGGCCCGTTTGGTAAAGATGGCTGAGATGGGCGACCGCTTCAACCAGCGCCAGACCGTATTCGCCTTCGCCGATGTTGCGCTTGAACAGGGTCGAGAAACATTCAGACGCCGATTTCGGCTCTGCAATCGCCTTTTCCAGACGGCGCAGGGCGCTGTGGTGATTCTCTATCAACTGGCGCATGCGGGTGGGCAGACCAGTGAAGGGCAGCTTGTGCCCGCCAAGCACCAGATGATCCTCCCGCGCGAGCAATGACAGACGGTCACAGGCCTCGATCCATTCGCCAATAGGGTCGGCCATGGGTTCGGTGGCATAGACCCCGACGTTAGGGCTGATGGACGACAGGATCTGATCCCCTGCAATCACCAAATTGTCATCACGGCTCCAGAAGGTGGCGTGTTCGGGGGCGTGCCCATTGCCCATATGCACGTCAAACACACGCCCCCCGATGGTGATCTCGTCGCCCTGTTTGATCCGCGTAAAGCCAAGCGGCAGAGGCGAGACGATGTCGGCAAAGTTGAATGGCCGCTCGGAGGCGCGTTTCTCGTACAGCGCGGCATCCATCCCCGACAGTTTGTAGAAAGCCAGCGTCTCGGCTGGCGGTGCCTCTTGCGGGTCGAGGGTCAGCATTCGCGCGGTCAACCACGCGGTGCGCGTCGTCACCAGCTCTGCACCGTGCTCGGTCTGGAACCAGCCCGCCAGACCGATGTGATCGGGGTGGTGGTGGGTCACGATCACCCGCGACACCGGCTTGCCGCCCAAGGGCCCCGCGATCAGGTCCGTCCACAGCGCCTTGGACTTTTTCGACGCGAACCCCGTGTCGATGATCGTCCAGCTGTCGCCCTCGTCAAAGGCATAGACGTTGACGTGATCCAGCTTCATAGGCAGCGGCAGACGCAGCCAAAGCACGCCGGGGGCGACCTCTATCGCCGCATCATGGGCGGGCGGCGTATCCCAGGGGAAACGTAATCCGGTTGGTGCGGTATCAGGCATCAGGCGGCCAGTTCGTCAGCGGAAAGCGCGAAAAGATCAGCCTCGCCCGCTTGGGCATGGGCCAACAGGCCAACGTGTTCCGGCAACAGACGCAGGATGTAGAACCGCGCCAGCTTTTCGCGTGGCCCGCCCTTGTCGGCCAGCGCCGCCTTGAGGTGCATATGCGCGCCAAGCACCCGTGCAAAGGCCCGCAGATACGGCACCGCTCCGGCAAAGCGCGTGTCCATGTTCGATTGCTCGGTCAGCCAGTCGGTCGCCTCGCGCAGGGTTTCCGATGCTTGCCACAGGGCATCCGTCATATTCGGAAAAACGTCGCGGGCGGCTTCGGCGTCTGCCTCGATCTCGTCCAGCAGACGGTTCGCGGCCTCGCCCCCGTCCATCATCTTGCGCGCGACCAGATCCATCGCCTGAATGCCATTGGTGCCTTCGTAAATGGCGGTCACCCGCACGTCGCGGCTGTACTGCGCGGCACCGGTTTCTTCGATAAAGCCCATGCCACCGTGGACCTGAACGCCCATTTCAGCGACGGCCATGCCGGTGTCGGTGCCAAACGCCTTGGCGATCGGGGTGAGGAAGGCCGCGCGGGCTTTCCACTCGGCCTGACCGGTGGCGTTCGTCATGTCGATGGCCTTGGCACAGCACAGCGCGATGGCGCGGGCGGCAAAGGTTTCGGCCTTCATCGTCATCAGCATGCGGCGGACATCGGCGTGGTCCACGATGGTGCCGGTGCCATCGGGGCGCGATGTCTTGCCCTGTTTACGGTCCAGCGCATAGGCCAGCGCGTGCTGATAGGCCGCTTCGGCGATGCCGATGCCCTGCCCGCCGACGCCAAGCCGCGCGTTGTTCATCATCGTGAACATCGCCGCCATGCCGCCTTGCTCGGGCCCGACCAGCCAGCCGGTCGCCTTGTCATATTGCATCACGCATGTCGGAGACCCGTGAATCCCCAGCTTGTGCTCAAGGCTCACCACCTTGAGGCTATTGGCATTGCCAAGGCTGCCGTCGTCATTGGGCAGGTATTTCGGCACGAGGAACAGGCTGATGCCTTTGGTGCCCGCAGGCGCACCGGGCAGACGCGCCAGGACAAGGTGGCAGATGTTGCCGCCAAAGTCATTGTCGCCCCAGGTGATATAGACCTTCTGACCCGAGATCGCATAGGTGCCGTCGCCATTGTCTTCGGCCTTGGTCGCCAGCGCCCCCACGTCCGACCCCGCTTGCGGTTCGGTCAGGTTCATCGTGCCGGTCCATTCGCCGCTGATCAGCTTGGGCAGGTACAGCTCCTTGATCGCGTCGCTGGCGTGATGCTCAAGCGCTTCGATCTGGCCCTGGCTCATCAAGGGGGCAAGTTGCAGGGACAGGCAGGCACCGCTCATCATTTCGTTAACGGCGGTCGTCAGGGTCATGGGCAGGCCCATGCCGCCGAATTCGGGGTCGGCGGACATGCCGATCCAGCCGCCTTCGGCCACGGCCTTGAACCCGTCGGCGAAACCGGGCGAGGTCCGTACGACGCCGTTTTCAAGCTTGGCGGGGGTCAGGTCGCCGGCGCGTTGCAGCGGGGCCAGAACGTCATTGGTCATCTTGCCCGCCTCTTCGAGGATCGCGCGGGTGACGTCTTCGCTGGCGTCCTCGAAGCGGTCGGTCTGACGCACAGCGTCCAGCCCTACGACATGATCAAACAGAAAGGCAAAATCTTCGACAGGGGCGCGATAGGGCATAGTTTTCCTCCATTAACGCGTTCGTCTGCTTGGCAAACCGAACAGCGACCTGATAAGCCCAAGGCGATACTCCGGGCTGTTGCGGCGAGAATGTCGCTCAAGCCTGCGCACCGCAACCCAAAACGCGGCGTCATCCCCCGTGAGAGAAGCCAATGACCGAGATTCTTCCCGCCGACCCTTCCGGCATTTCCCGCGCCGCCACCCTGCTGCAGCAAGGCGCATTGGTCGCGCTACCGACTGAAACGGTCTATGGTCTGGGGGCGGATGCGCGCAACGGGACGGCGGTGGCGGGCATCTACGAGGCCAAGGGGCGGCCCAGCTTCAACCCGCTGATCATCCATATCGCCGATGTGGACCAAGCACGGCGCTACGGGCGCTGGTCCGACACCGCCGAGATTTTGGCAAGCGCCTTCTGGCCCGGTCCGATGACACTCGTGCTGCCTCTGGCCGAGGGGCACGGGCTCTCTTCGCTGGTGACGGCGGGGCTAGACAGCGTCGGCATCCGCGTGCCCGCGCACCCCACGGCCCGCGCCATTCTACGTGCGCTTGGCGGTCCGGTGGCGGCCCCCTCGGCCAACCCCTCGGGCAAGATCAGCGCCACAACGGCGCAACATGTTCTGTCGGGGCTGGAAGGGCGGATCGCCGCTGTGGTTGATGACGGCCCCTGCACCGTTGGTCTGGAAAGCACCATCATCGGCCTGAACCAGCCCCGCCCGACGTTGTTGCGCGCAGGCGGGCTGCCGTCGGAGGCGATAGAGGCAGCTCTTGGCGCACCGCTGGATGTGGCCGACGGGGCAGAGATTATCGCCCCCGGTCAGCTCGCCTCTCACTACGCGCCCCATGCCAGCGTGCGTCTGAACGCCCAAGCGGCGACGGATGGAGAGGTTTACCTTGGCTTTGGCGCGGCAAGCGGGAGCGGGCCTGACGATCTGACCCTATCGGCCAGCGGCGATCTGGTGGAAGCGGCCGCGCATCTGTTTGACCGACTGCACGCGCTTGACCGGCTGCGAAGACCGATTGCGGTGGCCCCGATCCCTGAAACCGGTCTGGGCCGTGCCATCAATGACCGTTTGCGCCGTGCGGCGGCACCGCGTTAGGGCTTTTGCCCCGCAGATCCTCGCAAGTCAGGCGCGCCCTGCTGTCGCGCTGAGCCCCAAAGGGTCCACGCCGATAGAGGTCAGCGCCGCTTCCCATTTGCGCGCATCGGGCAAGTCGAAGAGAATAGCGCTATCGCCTTGGCAGGTCAGCCAGCCGTTCTGGGCAATCTCAGCCTCCAGCTGGCCCGCGGCCCAACCAGCATAGCCCAGCATCAACATCGCCCGACGCGGCCCCTTGCCGCGGGCAATGTCTTCGAGGATGTCCAGCGTCGCTGTCATCGCCACCCCATCCGCGATATCCGTCGTCTGCATCACGGACCGGTATTCGGCGCTGTGCAGGACAAAGCCGCGCTCTGTCTCGACGGGGCCGCCCACATGCACCCCCAGACCGGAAACATCGTCCATGTCCACATCGCTGAGCCGGTCAAGCACATCGTCAAGCTTCAGATCAGCGGCGGGTTTATTGACGATCAACCCCATCGCGCCTTCGTCATCATGCGAGCAGATAAAGATCACCGAATGATCAAACCGAGGATCCCCCATGCCGGGCATCGCCACCAAAAGCTGGCCGGTCAGATCCATTTTCATGCTGTCGTCCTTATGCGTCATCGCAATAGCATGGCCTGCGCCCCTGCGGCTTTCAACCCCCGCGACTGCAACACATCATAATGCAAACGTGACTTGGCAAACGGGGGGCAGATGGCCCATGAAAGCGCCATGACCAGAAAAATTCTTGGCCTGATGGCCGCTGCCCTTATCGCCCCGCTGCCCGCTTCTGCAATGGAAGTGATCCACGGGGAAATCCTGCAAGGCTGGGTGCTGCCCGATGGCAACCGCATGGCCGCGATCCGCATGACGGTGGAGCCGGGCTGGAAGACCTACTGGCGCGCGCCCGGTGACATGGGTATCCCGCCCAGCTTCGACTGGTCCGGCTCGCGCAACCTGTCGGCGGTGGCCGTGGAATGGCCTGCGCCCACGGTGTTCCGCGAACCCAATCTGACCACCATCGGGTATAAGGATCAGGTCGTGTTGCCGCTGCGGATCAGCGTGCCCGACAAAGGGGCCCCCGTCACGGTCCAGACCACCATTGATCTGGGCGTGTGCAGCGACATCTGCGTGCCCGCCTCGCTTGAGCTGAGCGGCGTGATCGACACCACCACAACCCGCGCCGATCCAGCGATTGCCGCCTCATTGGCGCAGCGCCCGTTTTCGGCGAAAGAGGCCCGTGTGAAAGACGTGACCTGCACCATCGGTATGGCAGGCGCGGACCTGACCCTGGACGCCGCGATCACCCTCCCCCCCGCGGGCGGGCAAGAGCTGGTGGTGATCGAAACCGGCAACCCTGATCTTTGGGTCAGCGAGGCAGATACCACCCGCAAGGGCAACGTCCTACATGCGCGGGTGGACGTGGGCCACGTCAGCGGCGGCCCCGTGGCACTGAACCGGTCGCACATCCGCATGACGGTATTGGGCAGCAAGCAGGCCGTCGATATTGTAGGATGCAACGCGGGCTGATCACACGGCCCGTTTGCGACGCGACAGCAGCAACGCCACCGCGCCGACGATATAGCCCACCAGCGCGATCAAAGCCGCCCCGACCAGGAACAGCAGCAGCGCCGCGCTGCGCGGGGCCATCGCCCCGAGCTCAGGCAGCAGCTCGACCAGCGCGGGATGTAAGTCGCCCGTCACCGCGACCCACCCCAGCGTGGCCCCGCCCCACAGCACCACCAGCACCCAAAGCGCCAGAATGCCGAGGCGCAGACCCCCTGCTCGTGCCCGCATGGCCCGACGCATCGCCCGGATCTGGCGACCGATATCATGCTGCGCCGCGACCAGCGCAGGCACGACCAGCAACACCAGAAACATGCCAAAACCCAAACCATAGACCAGCGTGATCACCGTGGGCTTCAGGAACTGCGCCTGCTGGCTTTGCTCATAAAGCAGCGGGGCCATGCCAAGGACCGTTGTCAGCGTGGTCAGCATCACCGGCCGTAACCGGTCCGCCGCGCCATCAATGATCGACGGGATCACTCCACGGGTGGCACCGTATTCGTCAATCGTACCCACCAGAACAATGGAATCGTTGATGATGATCCCTGTCATCCCCAGCAGGCCCACGACCGTGAACATGCTCAGGGGAACCTCCCACAGGGCGTGCCCGTAGATTGTGCCGACCAGACCAAAGGGGATCACCGCCATCACCACCATGGGCCGCGTCCAACTGCCAAAAACCCAAGCGAGAACAAGGTAGATGCCCGTCAGCACAAGAATCAGGCCGGTCAGCGCATCCGACAGAAACGTACCTTCCTGCTCGCTCAATCCGCCGATGCGGAAATCCACCTGCCGTTCAGAGGCGATGCGCGGCAGGATATCCTCGCGCAGGGCCGTCGTGATCTCACTCGCGCGGGCGGGGTCATCCTCTGATATGTCGCCCGTGACCGAAATCAGACGGATGCCATTCTCGCGACGCACCGTGCTGAAGCCGGTGCGCCGGTCCACGCTGACGATATCGGCCAGCGGCACATATTGCCCGTCCGGCGTGCGCATCTGGGTCCGTTCAAGGAAATCCGCGGTCAGCTCTCCCTCGGGCAGTTCAACCCGGATTGTCGCCGATCGTGGGCCGTCGGGATAGGTCGCCGCCTCGATCCCGCCCAGACGGTGGCGCAGCACCCGCCCCAAGGTATCAATCGTGAACCCAAGCGCCTGTCCTTGCGGCGTCAGATCAAGGATCAGCTCTTCCTTGTCGTAGGCCAGATTATCCTGCACCGCGCTGACTTCGGGATATTGCCGCAGGGCATCCTGCAGATCCTGCGATGCGGCTTTCAACACCTGCGTGTCAGCCCCGTAAAACTGCACATCCAGCGCGTCCCCCCCGGGACCCGACCGCCAGCCGCGAAAGCTGACGGTTTCGGCAAGGGGATGATTGACCACCGCGTCTTGCAGTTCAGCGACAAAGGCGAAGCTGGAATAGGGGCGCAGATCGGCGTCGATCAGCTCGATCGAGATGCCGCCCAGCAGATCGGCGTCCTTGCTGTCGGCCCCGTCCAGACCACGCCCCGCATTGCCCCCGATCTGCGCGATCACATAGTCGATGGGGTTGGTGCCGTATTCCTCGGCGTATTGCGCGCCCAGCGCTTCTGTCGCGCGTTGCATTTCGCGCATCATCGCCAGCGTATCGGCGCGGGTGGCCCCTTCGGCCATGGCAAAATTACCCGTCACCGACCCGCGTTCCGGCGCATTGAAGAACCGCCATTGCACGTCACCCCGGATGAACAGCGCCACCTGCGAGGCAAGCACAGCGACCACACCGGCAAGCACCACATAGCGCGCGCGGATCACCCCCGCCATGAAGGGGCGGAACAGCCGTTCGCGCACCCAGAGAAACCCGCGATTGACCACTCGGCTGGGCAGGTCATACCACCGTTGCTTGGCCCCTGCTGCCATCGCATGGGCCATATGGTTCGGCAGGATCAGAAAACATTCAACCAGTGACGCGGCCAGCACGGCAATCACTGTAAGGGGGATATCCCCGATCAGACTGCCAAAGCGCCCACCCACGGCAAGCAGACCGAAAAAAGCAATGATCGTTGTCATCGTTGCGGCAAAGACCGGCATCGCCATCCGCCGCGCCGCATTCTCTGCCGCTTGCATGGGGGGCTCGCCCAGCTCTTTGTGGCGATAGTCCGCGTGTTCGCCCACAACGATCGCATCATCAACCACGATACCAAGCGTGATGATCAACCCGAACAAAGAGATCATATTGATCGTGATCCCCCCCGCATACATCAGCGCAATTGCCGCGGCCATCGACGCAGGTATGCCCGCGGCCACCCAAAAGGCCGTACGCGCATTCAGAAAGAGGAACAGCAACCCCACCACCAGTGCGAGCCCCATCAGCCCGTTATCAATCAGCAGGTCCAACCGCCCGGTGATCGCCTCGGCCCGCGTGCGGATCAGCTCTATCGTCACGCCCTTGGGCAGCATCACAGACATATCCGCCGCGACGCTTTCGACGCTGTGCTGGATACCGATGGCATCCCCCCCGTCAGAGCGGTCAATACGCACAGAGATCGCGGGATCATCCCCCACGAAATACCCTACCTCTCGGTCGGAGCCCTGCTCGATCACCCGTGCCACGTCCCCGACCAGCAATGACGACCCGTCCGCATTGCTGCGCAACACGACGCGAGATAGGGCATCCGCGCTACGCTTCGCGGTGCCGGTGCGCACGCGCGCATTGGCGCCTGTCACATCACCGGCGGGGTTGGCATCCACCTCGGCCGCGATCACGGCGGCGATTTCGGCCATGGTGATGTCGTGACGGATCAGTCTGGTCGACGGCACCTCGATCAGGGTTTGCGGCGCCGCGACCCCCTGAATGGTGCTGCGCGTTACACCCGCCGCGAACAGCCGCGTGACGAATTCATCCGCGAAACGCCCCAGCTGTTCCGCGCTGATCGGGCCCGTGATCACCACATCGGTCACACGGTCGCGCCAGATACCACGCCGGACCACCGGATCTTCGGCATCATCTGGCAGTGTGGTAACCGAATCCACCGCCGTTTGCACATCCGTCGCGGCGCGGGCCATGTCCCAATTGGGCTCGAACTCAAGCGAGACGGTCCCGCTGCCCTCGCGCGAGGCAGCGGTGGAGCTTTCGACCCCTTCGACCGCCAGCAAGACCGGTTCAAGCACCTGAACGATGGCACTATCCACATCGTCGGCCCCCGCCCCCTCCCAAACGGTAGTGACCGACACACTGTCGATGATCACATCAGGAAAGAACTGCGCCCGCATATTCGGCGCAGCGGCCGCCCCGCAGACCAGTAGCACCACAAGCAGCAGGTTGGCTGCCGTCCGGTGACGGGTGAAATACGACAGGATCCCCCCTGCACCACCGGACATGCTGCGCGCCATCTCCCTAGCCTCCCATCCGGCTTTCAAGGCGTTCGATCATGCGCGCCGGCACCTGCGGCTCGGCCAGCTGCGCCAGCACGCGCGCCTTCGCCTCTTGGGGCATGCGGCTGTTCCCCTCGATAAAGGCCACAAGCTTTGCGCGACGCTCCTCTGTCAGGGCGATCATGCTGGGGACATCTCCCTGCGCGGTCTCATCCGCCCCCGGACGCAACGGCTTTACCGCGATACCGGCCCCCAGCAGGGGCGACCGCGCCTCGACCACGTCGCGACCTTCGACCGGACCACGGACCAACACGTCGTCGCCCACGCGGCGCAGAACAGAGACCTGAATGCTTTCCAATCGGTTCTCCGCATCCAGCACCAAGACCGCTCCCGTGGCATCAAGGGCCGAGCTTGGCAGGCGGATCACATCGTCCAGCGCAGGTTCACGCACATGTACCGTCGCGAAATCCCCCGGTTTGAACCCCGGTGCCTGCGTCAACGCGGCAAAGATCAGGCGCCCGCTGGCCCCCTCGCCCGCAGCGGCCCCCGCGCGGGTGATCTGGCCGCGGGCCTCAAGGTCCACGCCCGCGACATCAAGGCGCGCGGTCACCTCTGCCTTGATCAACCGGCCCTGTGCATCCAGCAGGCGCGCGTATTGCGCGGTCGAGATACGAAAGGAAATCTCAAGATCATCCGGCGCGATCAGCTCTGCCAGCCTCTCGTTCGCAGAGACCAAGCGCCCCTCGACGACCGAGGTTTCGCTTAGCGCCCCATCGAACGGCGCGGTGATCGTGGTTTCCTTTAGCGCGCGCTGCGCATCCTCCAACGCAATTTGAGCGTTGGACAACAAGCGCACCGCGTTATCCACGCGCGCTTCTGTCTGGGTCACCACCTGTCGACGTGCAAGAACGGCCTGTCGCGCGCTTGAGGCAGCAAGCTCTGCCGTTTCCGTCGCCGTCGCGGTGCCGACACCGCGTTCGCCCAGATCACGCTGGCGGTCAAACGCGCGGGTGCGCAGCGCGGCCTGCTCTTCGGCGGCGGCAAGCTCGTCCAGTCCCAAAGCCAGCGCGCGGTCCGCATCACGCCCCTCTGCCTCTGCATCGCGTACGGCACTTTGCGCCCGCGCGACCTCGGCCAAAGCATCCGACCGGTCAAGGCGCACCAGAACCTGACCCGCTGTGACCTGCCCGCCCTCTTCGAATTCCGGTGCCAGCTCGACCACGCGCCCGCCCACGGCCGCACGCAGCTCTAGCGTGCGGCGGCTTTGCACCGCGCCAAAACTTTGCAGCACCGGCACTTCGGTCCCAGACTGCGCACGCACCACATTGACCGAGAATACCCGCTCACGCGGGGCGCGCTCGGGCGGCGTGTCGGTCAGACGCTGCTGAACCGCCCCGCCAATGAGGTCCGCCGCAAGCACCAGAAACCCCAATGTCGCCGCTGCCAGAAACAACCCGATCATGCTTTGCCGTAGAAAACGCATCTTGCCCCGATCCTATTTCGTCCGTGCCAGCTTACCCCGCAGGCCTGCAGAACAAAATCACAGTTGTGACAGCCACGCACGGCTTATCAGGCGCATCGCAAAGCAGCGCGGAGGAATTGGGTTAAATTCATCGCCCCAGCTGCTATTTCCGGCGCTGGTGTTCATCCAGACGGGGCATGATCTCAACGAAGTTGCAGGGCTTGTGCCGATAGTCGAGCTGCTTGATCAAAATCTCGTCCCACGCATCCTTGCACGCCCCCGGAGACCCGGGCAGCGCAAAGAGATACGTTCCCTGGGCGACGCCGGCGGTGGCCCGGCTTTGCACCGCCGAGGTGCCGATCTTCTGCATGGATACGATCGTGAACACGGTGCCGAATGCATTGATCTCTTTCTCGTAGACATCGCGATGTGCCTCGACCGTCACATCGCGCCCCGTCAGCCCTGTGCCCCCCGTGCTGATTACCACGTCAATCTCAGGGTCGGCGCACCAGTCGCGCAACTGGTCGGCAATCTCGCCGCGCTCATCGCGGATGATGCTGCGTGCCGCGAGGAAATGCCCCGCTTCGGCGATGCGCGCGACCAAGACATCGCCTGACCTGTCTTCGGCCCAACCCCGGGTATCGGATACTGTCAGCACCGCGATGCGCACGGGGATAAAGTCAATCGTCTCGTCAATTCGGCTCATGTCCGCTCCAATACTGCAAGGCGTGCGGCGAGGGCCACGAAAATACCGCTGCTGATCCAGCGCAGCGCCTGCCCGCCCCCCACCATCCGGCGGCCGAGGCCACTGGCAAACACACCGACCAAGGCGTTGATGATCAACCCGCCAAGCGACAGTACGGACCCCAGCATCAGAAACTGCAGCAGAACCGGCCCCGCTTCTGGCACGACGAACTGCGGGACAAAGGCCAGCACGAAAAGGATCACCTTGGGGTTCGTCAGGTTCACGATCAAACCGCTGCGAAACGCGGATTTCGGCGCAGGCACGGGCGTTGCGGCCGCCCCGCTGCTACGCCAGGTCTGCACGGCCAGCCACAAAAGATAGGCAACCCCGATCCAGCGGATCACATCAAAGGCCCACGGCAGGGCCGCCACCACCGCACCAAGGCCAAGCCCCGCCAAGGTCACATGCACCATACCGCCAAGGGCGACCCCCGCACTTGCCGCAACCGAGGCGCGCGGACCAAAGCGCATGCCCTGCCCCAGACAAAACATCATATCCGCGCCCGGTGTCAGGTTCAGCGCCAGGGCGGCGGGCACAAAGGCCAGCAATGTGAGGGGATCAACCATGCGTCAATTTCGCTTTCAGTGAGAGTAAATCGGCCCAGGCCTCGCGTTTGAACTCGGGGCTGCGCAGCAGATAGGCGGGGTGGAACATGGGCAACGCGGGCAACCCCTCGGCTTGCGTCCACTGACCGCGCAAGCGGGTGATGCCGCGTTTGCCCAGCAATGCCTGCGCGGACCAATTGCCAACGATGACCAACACCTCGGGCTTGGCCAAAGCGATATGCCGCGCCAGAAACGGCTTCATCATCGCGATTTCATCCGGCTTCGGATCGCGGTTCTGCGGCGGCCGCCAGGGCAAGACATTGGTGATATAGACAGGCGATGTCTGGTGATGGCGCCCCATGTCGATGGCCGCGAGCATCTTGTCCAGCAACACGCCGGCACGCCCGACAAAGGGCCGGCCCTCGCGGTCTTCGTCCCGCCCTGGTGCCTCGCCCACGATCATCACCCGTGCCCCCGGCGTTCCGTCCGAGAAAACCATTTTGCGCGCGCCGCGTTTCAGCTCGCAATGCTCGAAGGCGGCCATGGCGGCACGCAATTCATCCAGCGTCGCAGCCCCAGCCGCGGCCTGTGTCGCCTCTGCCACCACGTCCGGCCCTTGGGCAGCCAAAGGCACTGGTCCGCTCTTGCCCTTTTGCGCCTTCGGCTTCTCGACCGCGGCGGGCACCTCGTAACGGTTCACCGGCGCATCGCAAATCGCCTCGGTCGCGCCAAGTTCGATCTGCCAATGCAAAAGCGCAAGCGCCTGATGATAATCCACTGATTCCATGCGCCCAACTTACGCGCTGGTGTCGGCAATAAAAATGCCAACTTCCAAATGGTCTTAAATCCAACGCGGCCCCCACGGCCGGATGCCCCCGCCCGACGACTTGCCCCGCCCTGCGCCGCCGCCTATAACGCCAAAAATAACGTGGGGTCCGCCGTCATGAGTTTCGCACACCGCCATCTTCTGGGCATTGAACACCTGTCCCAGGACGACATCACCACCCTGCTTGATCTGGCCGACAGCTATGCCGATCTGAACCGCCAGCCCCATAAACACAGCGACGCGCTGAGCGGGCTGACACAGATCAATATGTTCTTCGAAAACTCCACCCGGACGCAGGCGAGCTTCGAGATCGCGGGCAAGCGGTTGGGGGCGGATGTGATGAATATGGCGATGCAGGCGTCCTCGATCAAAAAGGGCGAAACCCTGATTGATACGGCGATGACGCTGAACGCCATGCACCCCGATCTGCTGGTGGTCCGCCATCCGCAATCCGGTGCCGTCGATCTGCTGGCGCAGAAGGTGAACTGCGCCGTGCTCAATGCGGGCGACGGGCGGCATGAACACCCTACGCAAGCACTACTGGACGCGCTGACGATCCGCCGTGCCAAGGGCCGCTTGCATCGCCTGTCCATCGCCATCTGCGGCGACATTGCCCATAGTCGCGTGGCACGGTCCAACATCATGCTGCTTGGCAAGATGGAGAACCGCATCCGCCTTATCGCGCCGCCGACGCTGATGCCCGCGCAAATCGGTGAATTCGGCGTCGAAGTCTTCGATGATATGGAAGAAGGGCTGAAAGACGTTGATGTTGTGATGATGCTCCGCTTGCAAAAAGAACGCATGGATGGCGGCTTTATCCCCAGCGAACGCGAGTATTATCACAGATATGGGCTGGACGCCGAAAAACTGGCCCATGCCAAGCCCGATGCCATCGTGATGCACCCCGGCCCGATGAACCG
>NZ_DGMH01000062.1:21131-21257 GCF_002388305.1 Sulfitobacter sp. UBA4523 | reverse complement strand
CCCGAACCCCGCGAAGGCCTGCGCGCTGGCCACATCCCGGGGTCGCGCAACCTGCCCTACACAGAGCTGTTGAACGACGACAAAACACTGAAATCCGTAGCCGAAACCAAAGCGGCTTTTGAAGCG
>NZ_DGMH01000062.1:20612-20903 GCF_002388305.1 Sulfitobacter sp. UBA4523 | reverse complement strand
AAACCAAAGCGGCTTTTGAAGCGGCGGGCATTGACCTGTCGCACCCTGTGATCACGACCTGCGGGTCCGGCATCACCGCGGCGATACTCGCGCTGGCACTGGAACGGATGGGCCATACCGATTGGTCCCTTTACGATGGATCTTGGGCAGAATGGGGGATGTTCCCCACCGTGCCCGTTGCGACCGGAGACGCATAATGTTCGAAACCCTACAGGCGCAGCCCGCCGATAAAATCCTTGCCTTGATGCAGATGTACAAGGACGACCCCCGCGAGACCAAGATCGACCTCGG
>NZ_DGMH01000062.1:0-20445 GCF_002388305.1 Sulfitobacter sp. UBA4523 | reverse complement strand
ATGCCACGGGGCTGACGCCCGTCATGCGCGCGGTCAAGGCGGCTGAACACCAACTGTGGGAAGCCCAGACCAGCAAGGCCTATACCGGTCTGGCGGGCGATCCTGCCTTTGGCGATGCGATGGTGCAGATGGTGCTTGGCGATGCGGTCCCCCGCGCACAGGTCGCCGCCGCCGCGACCCCGGGCGGGACCGGCGCAATCCGTCAGGCGTTCGAGCTGATCCAGATGGCCCGTCCTCAGGCGCGGGTGTTTGTGTCGAACCCGACATGGCCGAACCATCTGTCGATCCTGAAATATCTGGGAATGGAGATGGTCCCCTACCGCTATTTCGACGATGAAACGCGTGGTGTTGATTTCGATGGCATGATCGCCGACCTCAAGACCGCGCAAAAAGGCGATGTGGTCCTGCTGCACGGCTGCTGCCACAACCCGACAGGGGCCAACCTGAACGCCGCCGAATGGGACGCGGTGATCAAAGTGTTGCAAGACACCGGTGCCACCCCGATGATCGATATCGCCTACCAGGGCTTTGGCGACGGGCTTGACGCGGATGCGGCGGCCACGCGCAAGGTCGCGGCGGCGGTGCCTGAATGTCTGATCGCGGCAAGCTGCTCCAAGAACTTCGGGATTTACCGCGAACGCACCGGTATCCTGATGGCGCTGTCGGCAGACAGCTCGGCGCAAAAGCTGAACCAGGGCACGCTGGCCTTTCTCAACCGCCAGAACTTCAGCTTCCCGCCAGATCACGGGGCCCGCATCGTCACCACCATCCTGAACGACGACGCCTTGCGCAGCGACTGGATGGCCGAGCTCGAAGACATCCGCAACACCATGCTGGGCCTGCGCAGCCAGCTCGCGGGCGAACTTCAGCGCCTCTCCGGCTCTGACCGTTTTGGTTTCCTTGCCGAACACCGCGGCATGTTCTCGCGCCTCGGAACCTCGTCTGACATGGTCGACAAGCTGCGCGAAGACCACGGCATCTATATGGTGGGTGACAGCCGCATGAACATCGCGGGGCTGAACGCCGAAACCGTGCCGATCCTCGCCAAGGCGATCATCGAGGTCGGCATCTAACCCGCCGCTTCACCCTTTCAAAAATACTCAAACCGCCGCGCTGGCATCTGGCGCGGCGGTTTTTGTTTGGGCGCATTCTCAGTTCTGCCCAGCATAACACGCGCGCAGCAAAAAGCCCGGGCGTTCGCGCCCGGGCCTCTGCCTGCCTGCAGGAGTTTAGACCTTAGCTCTTGGAGAACTCAGGGTAGGCTTCCATGCCCAGTTCGGACACGTCCAGACCAGCGATCTCGGCTTCTTCGCTGACGCGGATGCCGGTGGTGGCTTTCAGGATCATCCACACAATCAGCGACACGATGAAGACAAAGGCACCGATAGAGGCAAAGCCGATGATCTGTATCACAAAGGATGTGCCGTCGGTGTAGACGGGAACAACCAGCGTGCCCCAGAAGCCTGCGATCAGGTGAACCGGGATCGCACCGACCACGTCATCGATCTTGAGCTTGTCGAGGAAGGGCACCGCGAAGACCACGATCGCACCGCCCACAGCACCGATCCAAAGCGCACCGAAGAGCGTCGGGTCAAGCGGGCCAGCTGTGATAGAGACCAGACCGGCCAGCGCGCCGTTCAGTACCATTGTCAGGTCGGGCTTTTTGTACAGCATCTGGGTCAGGACCAGCGCGGCGATGGCACCGGCAGCAGCAGCCATGTTGGTGTTGGCAAAGATCTGCGCAACAGCATCAGCGTCGATCATCGACCCCATGGCCAATTGCGAGCCGCCGTTGAAGCCGAACCAACCCAGCCACAGGATGAACGTGCCCAAAGTGGCGAGCGGCAGGTTCGAACCCTGCATCGGGATCACACGACCGTCTTTGTATTTGCCGATACGGGGGCCAAGCACCAGCGCACCTGCCAGAGCCGCAAAGCCGCCCGCGGCGTGGACCAGAGTGGAACCCGCAAAGTCGCTGAAGCCCGCGTCAGACAACCAGCCTGCGCCCCACTGCCAGCTTGCTTCGATCGGATAGATAAAGCCGGTCAGCACGATGGTGAAGATCAGGAAGGGCCACAGTTTGATACGCTCGGCCAATGTGCCCGAAACGATGGATGCGGTGGTTGCGCAGAACATCAGCTGGAAGAAGAAATCCGACGCGTTGGAATAGCCGCCCGCGTCAATCGCCGTCTTGATGTCCTTGGTTGCAAAAGTGCCGAACACGCCGGGGATGATCCACGCGTCGCCGGGGTACATGATGTTATAGCCAACCAGCCAGTAGAGAATGGCGGCCAATGCGAAAAGCGCGATGTTCTTGGTCAGCTGGGTGGTCACGTTCTTGGACCGCACCAGACCGGCTTCGAGCATGGCAAAACCCGCCGCCATCCAGAACACCAGAAAGCCGCCGATCAGGAACAGGATCGTGTTGAAAATGAAAGCAGTGTCAGCCGCGGTTGCATACTCGGCCTCCTGCGCGAAACCCAAGGACGGCAGCAGCGTCGCTGCGGCGGCAAGGGGAATAAGAAGTCGTGATGTCATGTCGTCAATTCCTCGGACGTGGGGGTCAGATGGCGTCTTCGCCGGTTTCGCCGGTGCGCACGCGCACGGCTTGTTCAACGTCGAGGACAAAGATTTTGCCGTCGCCGATCTTGCCGGTATGTGCGGTGCGGGTGATCGTCTCGACCATCTGGTCGGCCAGCGCATCTGCGACCACCAGTTCAAGCTTCACCTTGGGTACGAAGTTCACGACATATTCAGCGCCGCGGTAGATTTCGGTATGGCCGGATTGGGCACCGAAGCCCTTGATCTCGGTCACCATCAGGCCACGCACGCCCGCTTCGGTCAGTGCTTCGCGCACCTCCTCGAGCTTGAATGGCTTGATTGTTGCGATAATGAGTTTCACCTATAATCCCTCTTCCAGATGGCAGGTACTTCCTGCGTTATGCCTTGGATAAAAGAGCGGCCGGTGCCCCTTGAAGGAAGGGTGCATCGCGCTTAGTGCCTCTCTGGGTGGGCGAGTTTGCCTGATTATTGGGCGCTGTGGGGAATGTGCCTAATTATTGGGCGTTAATTAGACAGCACAGCGGGGCGTCTGCGCTAAACAAACCGCGCTGTGCAGGATAGAGTGCGAAAAAAAAGAATGGTTCAGCGAGCAGCATATGAGTGATTCATCCAAACGGAAGCGGCCCTTGGTTGCCGATAAACGCACCGCGGGCAAAGGCGGTAAACCGCCCCGCAAGCCGGTCGCGAAAAAGGCTCCGGCCAAGCGCAAGCCTGCACGTCGTGCGCCTGCGCGCCCCAAGGGGCCTATTGGCTGGCTGGCCGCGCTGGTGCGGTGGGTCTTCCGTTTGATCTGGACGATCGTCTGGCGGGTGACTGCCGTGGCGGTGCTGATGGTTGCGTTGGCCGTCGGCTATTTCTACACAACGCTGCCGCCGCTCGAGGCGCTGCTGGATGGGCGTGCGCGAGGGTCTGTCACACTCAAGGATCGCTATGGTGATGTCTTTGCATGGCGCGGGGATCAGTTCGGCGGCGTCGTCACCGCAGACAGCGTATCCCCCGCCCTGAAGAACGCGGTAATCGCGACAGAGGACAAACGCTTCTATCGTCACTTTGGTGTCAGCCCGCGCGGCATCGCGTCGGCGGTCAAGATCAACCTGAGCGAGGGTCGCGGACCCTTGTCCGGTCACGGTGGTTCGACGATCACGCAGCAGGTGGCCAAGCTGCTGTGTCTGGGTGAACCCTATGATGCGTCGTCGGGGCAGACGGAAAAGGAATACGAAGCCGAATGTCGCCGGTCCTCGCTGTCGCGCAAGGGCAAGGAAGCCCTGTTCTCCATGGCGATGGAAGCGAAGTATTCCAAGGATGATATCCTGTCGATCTACCTCAACCGCGCCTATATGGGCGGCGGTGCCTTTGGGGCCGAAGCCGCGGCGCAGCGTTTCTTTGGCAAACCGGCCGCCGCGTTGAAGCCTGCCGAGGGCGCGATGCTGGCGGGTCTGTTGACCGCACCGACCACCCTGTCACCGACCAATAATCTTGATCGGTCGCAAAGCCGTGCGGCAACCGTGATCCGCCTGATGGAGGATCAGGGCTATCTGTCAAAGGCCGAAGCGGATAACGCCATTGCCAACCCCGCAGAGCTGTCAGAAGCCGCAGAGGCCGAGGCGGGCGGCTATTTCGCGGATTGGGTGATGTCGTCGGGGCCGGAGTTCTTTACCCGCAACACGACCGAGGATGTGGTGATCAAGACCACCCTTGACCAAAAGATCCAGCGCGCCGCCGAGGAAGGTCTGAGCTGGGTGTTCGAAAACAAGGTCCGCGAAGGTTCCAAAGCGCAGGCGGCTGTGGTGATCATGTCTGCTGACGGGGCCGTGCGTGGCATGGTCGGTGGGCGCAAGACCAAGGTCGCGGGGGCCTTTAACCGCGCGACACAAGCGATGCGCCAGACCGGCTCTGCCTTCAAACCGTTTATCTATGCAGCGGCGCTGGATCTGGGGTATTCGCCCAACGATCTGATCGAAGACGCGCCCTATTGTCTGAACGTGCCCGGGTCGGGCCAATGGTGCCCGAAGAACTATACCAACAGCTTCAAGGGCAACGTGACGCTCACCACCGCGCTCAAGGATTCGCTGAACATTCCGGCGGTCAAAGTCTCGGAGAGTGTCGGGCGCGATGTGGTCAGCCAGGTGGCAGAGCAGTTCGGCATCAAAAGCGATCTGGCCGTCGGTCCGGCGCTGGCGCTTGGGGCGTCCGAAAGCACGTTGCTTGAAATGACAGGCGCCTATGCCGGCATCCTGAACGGCGGGTCATCCGTTAAACCCTATGGGCTGATTGATCTGACGTTGCAGGGCGACACTGATCCGGTGATGGGCACGGGCGGCGGTATCGGCGAGCGGGTCATTCAGGAAGATGCCGCGCTGCAATTGGTCTATATGATGGAAAAGGTCGTATCCGAAGGCACGGGGCAACGGGCGCAATTTGGTGGTCGTGAACTGGCCGGTAAAACGGGCACGACACAGGCCAACCGCGACGCGTGGTTCATCGGTTTTTCCGCCGACTACGTGGCCGGTGTCTGGATGGGCTATGACGACAACACGCCGTTGACCGGTGTATCGGGGGGCGGGTTGCCCACCGAGATCTGGAAGCAGGTCATGATGCGCGTTCACGAAGGGCTGCCGAATACGCCGCTGCCGATGATCGTGCCGGAACCGCCAGTGGTGCAAGCCCCGCCGCAGCCTCAGCAACCGGCGCAGCCGCAGCGGGTGCCCCGTCAGGACAACCCCTTGGGCGTCATCGACAGGGTGCTGCGCGATATCTTTGGCGGGTAAAGACCCTGCCTCTGCCGCAGCACAGCGCTATCGAAACGAAAGAAGGGAGGCCGGGATATTTCGGCCTCCCTTCCTTTTGTCGCATCCCCGAGAGCGGTACGAGGAGACCCGCCCCCGGGGGTTTGACGGTCTGGCTTAGAAGCCCAGAACCAGCGACACACCCAGGGTGTTGTCAGTGGATTTCAGGCCCGCAACCGGATCGGTGTTGTAGTCGGTACGGTAGCTTACGCGTGTCGACAGGTTGTCGGACATCTTGTAGTTGATGCCAGCGTCGTTGGACACGATGGTGTTCACGTCAGAGCCGACAATGTCGGTGTCCATGGTGAAGGATACGATGTCGTTGAACGCGTAGAAGTAGCGCGACGAGGCGATAAAGCCGACTTCGGTTTCGGAGGTGCCGGTTGCGTCTTTAAAGTAGCGTACACCGGGGCCCGCTTGAACGCGCCATGTGTTGTCTTCTTTATTGATCGCGCGGTAACCCGGACCAAAGCCCAAGAATGCGTCTGTTTCGGAACCGTCAACGGCTGCACCGGATGTATCGGTCAGGTAACCGTCATATTGGTAACGGGCCAGGCCGAACGCATAGAACTCGGGTGTGAAGTAGCGGCTACCTTCATAGGTACCAAAGAACTTCTCTTCGCTCTTTGTGCCGTTTGCTTCGCCGTATTCTACGGCAAAACCAACCAGGTGGTTCCAGTCGCCGACACCGTATGTCAGGCGGCCAGCGCCCGATACTTCGCCGTTGTCTGTGTTGCCGCTGGTGCCCGATGCGGACAGGGCGAAAGACCCGCGCCAGCCTTGGGCAACGCCATTGGCTCCATAACGTTCTGCGTCGGTGCCGCGGGCCAGGTCGGTGTTCACATCATCGGTGATGTCGTCGATCTGATCGTTCAGCGTTTCAATGCCAAGCGCACGTTGCTGCGCGAAAACTGGAGCAGCAGCCAAGAGTGCGATTACGGAAACCGCGGACACTTTAAGTACTGTATTCATTGGGGAATCCTTTCCCTTAGAAGTGACCCACCTCGTTGATTGAGGCGAGAGCATCTCTGCTGAGAATGGATTTAAGATAGGGGGTCAGATAAGTGAAATTCGAATAAATCGTGCATGAAGAAAGTATTGCTCGTGTTAACTGCCCTTGAAGCGGAATTAAGGCGTGCTTTGCCCGTTGTCCAAGCTCTCGATCAGGATATTCTGTTGATTTTCAGCCGCTTGGGCGAGGTCCATCAAACTACGCCGTGCGATCGACAGCATCTCTGGGTCCAGATCTTCGCGCCAGACCACCCATGCGGGGTACGCAAAGCGTGGGGAATTTGCCACAACATGCAGTTTTCCAACGTCGAGATACCGTTGCACTGCCCGTGCGGGCAGGTAGGCAGCGGCGCGACGGTTGACGATATAGTCGGCCGCAAGCCCGCCAAGGGCCAATGATCGCCCCGAATTGGTCAGATGGGGCAGGGCGCTGGCGTGCATATGCGTAAACTCCGGCCCCCAGTCGACCGCGACATACTCTTTGCCAAGGTCTTTGACGTCCGTTTCAAAGGACGCGACGAGAATCAGTTCTTCCTCCAGCACGGGTTCGACGCGCAAACCGGGGCGCAGCTGCGGGGTGTAAAGCAAAGCGGCCTGAATAACCCCTTCGACCAGAAACCGTGTCAGCCGGTCGGACATGCCCATTTCGGCGTGAATACTAAGTTCGGGCATCATCGCTTGCATTGCGTCGATCCAGCGAAAGCCAAGCTTGTGCCACAGCGCGTGCTGCGCGCCGAAAGAAAAGCTGCGGCTGTATCCTTCGGGGATGGCGATCTGCTGGCGCGCTTCTTCCCATATCTTAAGAAGGCTTAGCGCGTATGAGGTGAATTGTTCGCCTTCCGAGGTCAGCACCGCCCCCGCTTTCGATCGTTTGAACAGCGGGTGGCCCAGGCTGTCCTCAAGTCGTTGCACGCGCAGGCTGACAGCGGATTGGGTAACAAACAGCCGTTCGGAAGCAGCGACAAAAGAGCCGGTGTTGGCGACTTCGATAAAGGTTTTGATCAGGGTGATATCCATGCCCTGATAATGATCCTCCGCAGGCCCGTTGCCAAGCTGCCCTGACCTGAATCGCGCGCCCCTATCCGAAAGAGACCGGAAGGGAGGCGCGAGTAATTTAATGCTTAGTCAACCATGCGCGGGCCGGTGGTGGCGGCGATGCTGGTGGGGCGCGACAGATCGGCACGGCGCTTTTGCAGATAGTCCTGACGTGCCTGGGCATAGCTGTCGCCCGATGCGGAGATTGGCACTTGCTTGCCATTCACGATGCGGCGGTTTTTCTCGAATGCGCTATCGGCATAACCGGTGACGGTGCCGACATAGCTTTCGGGGCTATCAAGTGTATAGGACAGCGGGTTGGTGAACAGGTCCACGACGCGGCCGGCGGTGTCGCGACGGGTCGATGGGCCGATCAGCGGAAGTTCGATATACGGGCCTTCGCCCACACCCCAGACATACAGCGTTTCGCCAAAGTCGGTATCATGCTCGGGCACTTTGAATTCGCTCGCGACGTCGAACAGGCCGCCCATCCCAAGCGTGCTGTTTACCAAGAAGCGGTAGGTCGACAGGCCAAAGCCCGCGAGATCCGCCTGCAAGGCGCTGTTAACGGCAGCTTGCGGCATCGACAGGTTCTCGGAGACGTTATGGACGACCGTCTGGAATTCGATCGGCACCGCCCCCAGCACGCGGTTGGGTTTGCCCGATCCGCCGATCTTCTGATTGAAGGCGTGGACCTTGCGGTTACCGGCCTCGTGCGGGTCATTGACCCCTGCGGGCTGGGTCCGCGATGCACCGCTACAGGCGGCAAGACCTGCAACCAAAGTGACACCCACAAGGGCGCGCAGCGATGTGGAGAGGGTCGTGGCCTTGAACATGGTATAAATCCCGAAAACGCGTGAAAAACATGGTTCGTTATGCGCAGCGTCCCCGAAATACGCAACATGAGTTTCCTTGGGCATCTCGCGTTGGTGGTAGGTGTTGCAGTTCCTCCCTCTTGGGTCTTTTCGTTTCGCCGTCGCATCGCTATCGTCCCGCCAAAGCCATTCATTCCAAGGAAGTCCCCCCATGAGCATCACCAGCCGTCTGAACGATCTTGGCGTCACCCTGCCTGACGCACCTGCCCCTGCGGCGAACTATGTGCCCTTCGTGAAAACCGGCAACACGGTCTATGTTTCGGGCCAGATCTCGAACGGGCCGGACGGGTTCATCACCGGAAAACTGGGCGCGGATATGGATGTCGCCGCGGGTGCCGAAGCCGCCAAGACCTGCGCGATCAGCTTGCTGGCGCAGGTCAAAGCCGCATGTGACGGCGATATCGAACGGCTCAAGCGGGTGGTGAAGCTGACGGCCTTTGTGAACTCCACCGCCGACTTCACCGACCAGCCCAAAGTGGTTAACGGAGCCTCTGACTTCCTTGTCGAAGCTTTGGGGGATGCGGGGCGTCACGCGCGCTCGGCCGTATCTGCCGCGTCCTTGCCGCTGGGTGTCGCGGTCGAGATCGAAGGCATTTTCGAAATCGAATGACCCTACCACAGGCGTTTTATACGACCCCTATTGCGCATCGCGGTTTTCATCACCGCGATGCCGGTCGGCCCGAAAACAGCTTTGCCGCCTTTCAGGCCGCGATTGATCGGGGCTATGGCATCGAGCTTGATGTGCAACTGTCACGCGATGGTGTGGCGCTGGTGTTTCACGACTATGCGCTGGATCGCCTGACGGGGCAGACCGGTGCCATCCGGCAACGCGATGCGGATGACCTGTGCCAGATTACGCTCACCGGCGGCAGGGACACTATTCCCACCTTGCCGCAGGTGCTGGAACTGATCGCAGGACGCGTGCCGCTGCTGGTCGAGATCAAGGATCAAGACGGTGCAATGGGTACGGACATCGGGCCGCTGGAAGATGCGGTGGCAGAAGCCCTGCGCGACTATGCGGGCGATGTGGCTATCATGTCGTTCAACCCCAACAGCGTCGCGCGGATGGCAGAGCTGCTGCCGCATGTGCCGCGTGGATTGGTGACCAGCGCCTATCGCTATGTCGAATGGCCGCTGCCCAAAGCCACCTGCGACCGCCTGCGCGAGATCCCCGATTACGACCGCACCGGCGCGTGTTTCATCAGCCACGAGGTCGACGATCTGCCCCGCCCCCGCGTGGCAGAGCTGCGCGAGGCAGGCGCGATGATCTGCTGCTGGACCGTGCGCAGTCTTTCAGTTGAAAACGGCGCACGCGAATTTGCGCATAATATCACCTTCGAAGGCTATGACGCGCCGCTGCAAGGTTGAACCGTCCGGCTTCGGCCACAGATAAGGCCTATGACAACGGGACATCCAGTATGAACGCGCGCGACGTCGAAATCAGAATTGCCTCGCGCATCGCGCAAATCGGTCAGGCGGAATGGGATGCCTGTGCCTGCCCCGAAGCCGCCGGGGGGGCGCGCCCCGCGGACCCCTTTACCACCTTTCGTTTTCTCTCGGCGCTAGAGGAAAGCGGCAGCGTCGGCCCCGGTACGGGGTGGCAGCCGCAATACCTCAGCGCTGCCATTGATGGGCGGATTATCGCGGTCGCGCCGATGTACGCCAAGTCACACAGTCAGGGCGAATACATCTTTGACCACAACTGGGCCCATGCGTTTGAACGGGCGGGCGGGCGCTATTACCCCAAGCTGCAGATCGCCGTGCCCCATACCCCTGCCACGGGCCGCCGTTTCCTGACCCGTCCGGGGTTTGAAGAGACAGGCACCGCGGCCCTCATCCAGGGGGCGGTCCAGCTGACCGATTCAAACGGGCTGTCGTCCCTGCACATTACCTTTTGTACCCAGGACGAGGCTGCCGCGGCAGAGCAACTGGGCATGCTTTCCCGCAAAAGCCAGCAGTTCCACTGGCACAACGCGGGCTTTAAGGACTTCGACGGGTTTCTTGCCACGCTCAGCTCGCGCAAGCGCAAGAACATCCGCAAGGAACGCCAGCAGGCACAGGCCTTTGGCGGAGAGATAGAGGTGTTCACCGGTGACGATCTGCAGCGCGAACATTGGGATGCGTTCTGGCAATTCTATCAGGACACTGGCGCGCGCAAATGGGGCACGCCCTATCTGACACGCGCGTTTTTCGACATCGCCCAGGACCAGCTACGCGACGACATGGCACTGGTGCTGGCCAAGCGGGATGGTGCATGGGTGGCGGGCGCGCTGAACTTTATCGGTGCCGATGCGCTTTATGGGCGCTATTGGGGCTGCACCGAACATCATCCGTTCTTGCACTTTGAATTGTGCTATTATCAGGCCATCGATATCGCGATCAAACTGGGCCTCTCTACCGTCGAGGCAGGTGCGCAGGGGGAACACAAGCTCGCGCGCGGTTACCTGCCACAGGCGACGTGGTCGCTGCATTGGATGCGGGACGAGGGTTTTATGCGCGCTGTTGAAGACTATCTTGTACAGGAACGGGCAGCCGTTGACGAAGAGATAGACATTTTGACAGATTACGGCCCATTCAAAAGGGTCGAGGTTGAGGAACAGGAATGAGCGAAAGATTAAGCGAAGAGACCCGCAAAACCGTATTGGCCCCCTTGTTCAGCACAGGCTGGGCTATGGTGGAGGACCGGGATGCGATCGTCAAAACCTTCAAGTTCAATGATTTCGCGGATGCTTTCGGCTGGATGACCCGCGCGGCGATCTGGGCCGAGAAATGGAACCACCATCCAGAGTGGGAGAACGTCTATAACAAGGTGATCGTTACCCTGACGACCCATGACGTGGACGGCCTAAGCTCGCTTGATGCCAAGCTGGCGCGCAAGATGGATGGATTGATGGGCGAGGTCAAAGCGGGCTAAGGTCACCATTGACCGTCGCATTATCCAAAGAAAAACGCAGCCCCGGTGTCCCCGCGGCTGCGTTTTTCTTTTTAAGGGTCGTGCAGGATTACATGTTGTCCAGCAGCGCCTCGCCGCCCGACATGTCGCAGACGCCGGGTTGGACCTCGGCCTGGAACAGCGTGACCTTGCCGTCATCCACCAGCATCGCATAGCGTTTGGAGCGCGAAATCAGCCCCGCGGGCTCGGCCGAGAATTCCATGCCGATGGCTTTGGTAAAGGCGCTGTTGGCATCGGCGAGCATGGTGATGCCAGCCGCCGTCGCGCCTGTCGATTCACCCCAAGCGGCCATAACAAAGGGGTCATTGCAGGACACGCAGATGATCTCGTCCACGCCTTTGGCGTCGAACTGGTCCTTGGTGCGCACAAAGCTGGGCACATGGGCGGAATCGCAGGTGGGCGTATAGGCACCGGGCACGGCAAAGACGACGACCTTGCGGCCCTTTAGCTTGTCAGCCATCTGCACAGGCTGCGGGCCGTCCGGCCCCATTTGCACCAGCGTTGCATCGGGCAGCGTGTCGCCTTGGGAAATCGTCATATGCGTGACCTTTCGTGTCATTGCGTTTGTCTTCTCGGAAGATATAGGCTTTGCACGCAGGCAGGAACACGGTTTTTTCGAAAGGGGCAAGGATGGGTCATGTGGTGGTGATCGGGGCAGGGCAGGCGGGGTCATCCTGTGTGGCCAAGCTGCGCAACTCCGGCTTTGAGGGTAAGATCACGTTGATCGGGGCCGAAACCGTGCCCCCCTACCAGCGCCCGCCCTTGTCCAAGGCCTATCTGCTGGGCGACATGGCGCTTGAGCGGCTCTATCTGCGGCCCGAGAGTTTTTACGCCGACCACGGGATTGACCTGATGCTGGGCACCACGGTCGACAGCATCGATCCGGCGGCGCAGACCGTGCGGGTGAATGGCGGGGATATGGCCTATGACGATCTGGTGCTGACCACCGGATCTTTCCCGCGCCGTCTGCCCGCGCATATCGGTGGCGATCTGGCGGGCGTGCATGTGGTGCGCGACCTCAGCGATGTCGACACGATGGGGCCGCGCTTTACCGAAGGCGCGCGGGTGCTGATCGTCGGCGGTGGCTATATCGGGCTAGAGGCCGCCTCGGTCGCGGCCAAGCTGGGGTTGCAGGTGACACTGGTAGAGATGGGCGATCGCATCCTGCAACGGGTCGCGGCCCCGCAGACCTCTGACTTTTTCCGCGCGCTGCACGAGGCGCATGGCGTCACCATCCGCGAAGGCGTCGGGCTTGAGCGTTTGACAGGCGACACGCATGTCACCGGCGCTGAACTGTCGGACGGCACGACGCTGGACGTGGACTTCGTGATCGTCGGCGTTGGCATCGGGGCGGCGACGGCGCTGGCCGATGCGGCGGGGATCGTGAATGACAACGGCATTATGACCGACAGCCACGGGCGCACCTCTGCGCCGCATGTCTGGGCCGCAGGCGATTGCGCGTCCTTCCCTTATCGCGGCGGGCGCATCCGGTTGGAATCTGTGCCAAACGCCATTGATCAGGCCGAGCTGGTCGCGGAAAACATCATGGGTGCGGATAAGGAATATGTCGCCAAGCCGTGGTTCTGGTCGGACCAGTATGACGTGAAACTGCAGATCGCGGGGCTGAACATGGGCTATGATCGCGTGATCACCCGACGCACCGATGCCGATAGCGTGGCCTTTTGGTATTATCGCGGGGACGAACTGCTGGCGGTGGATGCAATGAACGATCCGCGCGGCTTCATGATCGGGCGCCGGTTGATCGAGGCGGGCAAATCCCCCGCGCCTGCGCTGATCGAAGACCCGAACACAGACCTGAAGGCGCTGCTGAAGTCATGAGGATCATCGCTGGCAAACACCGTGGCACCCAACTGGCCGACGTGGGCAAGGGCGATGCGGATGCGCATTTGCGTCCTACCTCTGACCGCGTGCGCGAGAGCCTGTTTTCGATGCTGACCCATCACAATGTGATCAACGGCGCGCGGGTGCTTGACCTGTTCGCGGGCACCGGTGCCCTTGGGCTAGAGGCGTTGTCGCGCGGTGCGCGCGAGGTGGTGTTCATCGAGAACGGGCGCGTCGGGCAAAAGCTGATCACCGAGAACATCAAGAAGCTGCGGGCCGAGGGCGCGACCACACTGATGCGCTCCGACGCGACGGCACTTGGTGACTGGATCGCGGCACCGTTCGATCTGGTTTTTCTTGACCCGCCTTATGGCAAGGGGATGGGCCAGACCGCCTTGGTCAAGGCGCGGGCGGGCGGCTGGCTGACACCCGATGCCATGATCGTCTGCGAGGAAAACGCCCCGCTTGATCCGCCCCAAGGGTTCACGCGCGAGGACAAGCGCAAGTATGGCGACACCTGGATCACCCTGCTGCGCCAAGAGTAGCCCATTGGGCATCAACAGTTGCCGCTTTGCATTCGCTGCGCTGCGGCCTATGTGCTAACAAAGACGTAAAGGAAAGTAGACCGCCATGAGCCTGAGCATGACCAGCACCTTCATCAAGCCGATGCACCCCGAGGGGCGCAAGTTCGTGGCGATCTTTGCCGCGATCACGCTGGTGCTTTTTATCATCGCTGAACCACTGGGATGGCTGGGGGTGGGCGCAACCGTCTGGTGCTACTACTTTTTCCGTGACCCTGAACGGGTGACACCCAAGGGCGATAACCTTGTCATCAGCCCTGCCGATGGCATCGTATCGCTGATCGAACCTGCCGTGCCCCCCGCAGAGTTGGGGATGCCCGACACGCCGCTGACACGGGTCAGCGTGTTCATGAACGTATTTAACTGCCACGTGAATCGCGCCCCCGTCGCGGGCGAGATCACCGAAATCGCTTACCGTCCCGGCAAGTTTTTCAACGCCTCGCTGGACAAGGCGAGCGAGGATAACGAACGCAACAGCCTGCGCATCAAGATGGCCGACGGCCGCGAGGTCGCCGCCGTCCAGATCGCCGGTCTGGTGGCGCGTCGTATCGTGTGTTTCACCAAGAAGGGCGCGCATACGCAGGCGGGTCAACGCTTTGGTCTGATCCGCTTTGGATCGCGCGTCGATGTCTACCTGCCCGAGGGGGTCACCCCGCGCGTCAGCATTGGCCAGACGATGGTCGCAGGCGAAACCGTGCTGGCAGAGCTTTCCTGAGATGACCAATCAGCCCCCCGTCGCGCCGGATAAGACGAAAACCGAATTCTCGTTGCTACAGCTGTTGCCCAACATGCTGACCATTGCCGCGATCTGTGCCGGTATTTCCGCGATCCGTTTCGCAGCCGAGGGGAATATCGCGCTGGCTGTGGCGCTGATCACGCTGGCGAGTATCCTTGACGGGATGGACGGGCGCACCGCGCGCTATCTGGGTTTCAACAGCAAGATCGGGGCCGAGCTCGACAGTCTTGCGGATTTTGTGAACTTTGGCGTTGCCCCGCCTTTGGTGGTGTATTTCTGGGGGCTGCAGGATTCCTATCGCGCGGGCTGGCTCGCGGTGCTGGTCTTTGCGATCTGTTGCGTCATGCGGCTGGCGCGGTTCAACGTCGATTCCCGGACCAAAGACCCGCTGGACGATGGCGGCTATTTCACCGGTGTGCCGTCGCCTGCAGGTGCGATGCTGGTGATGCTGCCGATCTATCTGCCCTATGCCTTCGGCCCCGGTGCCGCGCTGCCCGACGTGGTATCCAGCCTGTATATCGTGCTGGTCGGCTGGGTTATGGTCAGCCGCATCCCCACGTGGTCGTTCAAGTCGGTCAGCTTCTCGCGCGCCAACGTGACCTATTTCCTGATCTTCTTTACCGGCTTTATCGCCTGCCTGGTCAGCTTCCCCTGGGCCACATTGGTGATCTGCTGCTTTGCCTATGCAGGCAGCGTGCTGTGGGCCGTGATCGAGCTGAAGCTGGCCAAGCGCCGGGGCTGAGGATCAGCCCTGGCTATAGGTCGGGTGGAACATACCGGCGGGGGATTCGGTAAAGATCTCGTATCCGGTTTCGGTCACGCCGATAGAGTGTTCAAACTGCGCTGACAGGGATTTGTCGCGGGTGACCGCTGTCCAGTCATCGGCCAAGACCTTGGTCTCTGCGCGGCCCAGATTGACCATCGGTTCAATGGTAAAGAACATGCCGGGTTCCAGCACGGCACCGGTACCGGGGCGGCCATAGTGCAGCACGTTTGGCGGCGCGTGGAACACGCGACCCAGCCCGTGACCGCAGAAATCTGTCACAACGCTCATCCGGTGGGATTCCGCGAAGGTCTGGATCGCGTGGCCGATGTCGCCAAAGGTATTGCCGGGCTTCACGACCTCGATCCCGCGCATCAGCGCGTCATGGGTCACGTTGATCAACCGCTCTGCCTTGCGCGACAGCTTGCCCGCGACATACATGCGCGAGTTATCTCCGTACCAGCCATCGACAATCACGGTGACGTCGATGTTCAGGATGTCGCCATCCTTCAGCTTTTTGTCACCGGGGATGCCGTGGCAGACGACATGGTTCAACGAGATACAGCTGGCGTGTTGATAGCCCTTATACCCGATGGTGGCAGACTTCGCGCCGGCGTCTTCGATCATCTGCGTGATCACACCGTCAATGGCACCTGTGGTCTGTCCGACAAACACATGTTCGGCGATGTCATCAAGGATTTGCGCCGCCAGCTTGCCCGCCGCGTGCATCCCCGCGAAATCCGAGGGGTCGTAAATGCGAATGCCATCTTTGGTCTGGCGTCCTCGGTGTTCGTTCATCACCGCTGTCTCCGTCATATGAATTTGGTGCTGTCTAACCCGCTTGGCCCCCAAGAGCCAGTGCAGGCGGGTCGATTAGGGGGATTGCGCCCGCAACGCTGACCCCAAGGGGGCTGATATGGGTGCCGATGACATGGGTTTCCAGCCCTGCGGCACGGGCGTCGGCAAAAGCGGCGGCATAGGCGGGATCGATATCGGCCGCCACGCTAAAGGCGCTGCAATCGGTCCGCTGCACCAGATACAGCAGCACGGCGCGGTGCCCGTCCCGTGCCATCTGCGCCAGCTCTCCCAGATGCTTTGCGCCGCGTTTGGTCACGCTGTCGGGGAATTCGACCAGCCCCTCGCGGCGCGACAGGGTGGCGGATTTCACCTCGACATAGGCGTCGGGCAGGCCGGGCTCGGCCAGCAGAAAATCGATGCGCGAGTTTTCACCGTATTTCACCTCGGGTCGCACGGTCGTATAGCCCGCGAGCGGGGCGATCTGCCGATCCATTAACGCGGCCTTGATCGCACGGTTCGGCAGCGCGGTATCGACGCCGGTGAAATGCCCGTTCTCGTGGTCAACCAGCCGCCAGCCGTAGTTCAGCTTGCGCTTGGGGTCATCATTGGGCTCAAGCCAGATTTTCATGCCTGCTGTGGCCAGCCCCATCATAGACCCGGGGTTGGCGCAATGGGCCGTCACCTCGGTGCCGTCCTCAAGCTGGCAATCGGCCAGAAACCGTTTGTAGCGGCGGATCAGGCGGGCGGGGACAAGTTCGGTTTGAAAGCGCATGGGGGGTGACCTATACCTCAATCAACGGCCCCTCAAGGAGACAGCCATGCCCAACCCCACTGCCGCGATGATCGTCATCGGCGATGAGATCCTGTCGGGGCGCACCCGCGATTCAAACATGCACCATTTGGCGGGGCAGTTGACCAGCGTTGGGATCGACCTGAAAGAAGTCCGTGTGGTGGGGGATGAAAACGGCACGATCATTGCCGCCGTGCAGGAACTGTCGCGGGTCTATGACAGCGTGTTCACCAGCGGCGGCATCGGGCCAACCCATGATGACATCACCGCCGATTGCATCGCCGCGGCCTTTAACAAGCATATCGACGTGCGCGAGGATGCCCGCGCCATTCTGGCCGACCACTACGCCAAAAGCGCGACAGAGCTGAACACCGCCCGTCTGCGCATGGCGCGTATCCCCGATGATGCCACGCTGATCGACAATCCCGTGTCGGCGGCACCGGGGTTCAAGCTGGAAAACGTCTATGTCATGGCCGGTGTCCCCGCCGTGTTCGAGGCGATGGTCGCCAGCGTTCTGCCAACCCTGACCGGTGGGGCCCCCCTGATCAGCGCCACCCATCGCATCGAACGCGGAGAGGGCGACATCGCCGGACCGTTGGGAGAGTTGGCGCATAGCTATCCCAACCTCTCTATCGGGTCCTACCCCTTCCAGAAAGACGGCAAATACGGCGCGCATATCGTGATCCGTGGCAATGATCAGGCCGAGGTCGACGCGGCGATGGCAAAGCTCGCGCAGGTGTTCCCGTGACCGATCTGGCGCAGCTTTATCAGGTCATCGACCACACATGGCCCGCCGCGAAAATCTGGACCGAAACCGGCTGGACCCTGCGGGACGGGCAGGGCGGGGGCAAACGCGTCTCTGCCGCGACGATGGCCGAACCCAATGCGGATATCGGTCAGGCCGAGGCCGCGATGCACGCCATGAACCAGCGCCCGATCTTCATGATCCGCGACGGCGACGACACGCTGGATACAGAACTGGCCGCGCGCGGGTATGACATCGTCGATCCGGTGAATGTCTATATCGCGCCTGTCGGCAAGCTGACCGATGTGCCGATGCCGCGGGTGACCGCTTTCCAGATATGGGAGCCGCTGGCCATCATGACAGAGATTTGGGCCAAGGGCGGCGTGGGCCCTGAACGGATCAACGTGATGCACCGCGCCGCGACCAAAACCGCGATCCTGACCCGCTGGAACGAGATGCCCGGTGGCGTCGCCTTTGCCGCGCTGCATGATGGCGTGTGCATGGTCCATGCGGTCGAGGTACTGGAACACCAGCGCGGGCAGGGTGTGGCCAAATGGCTGATGCGCAGCGCCGGTTTCTGGGCGCAGGCGCAGGGGGCGACGCAGGTGGCGGTTCTTTGCACAAAGGCGAACGCAGCCGCGAACCGCCTGTATCAAGGACTGGGCTTTGATCTGGTAGGGCACTATCATTACCGTCAATCCCCTGACTAAAGGAGCCGCCCCATGGCGCATGATGCCCCCACTGCCCTGAACCTGCCGATGGTCGATCCGCTGCCCGAGGACACGCAGAAATACTTCGATGTCTGTCAGGAAAAGCTGGGGATGGTGCCGAATGTGCTGCAAGCCTATGCCTTTGACATCGACAAGCTGAACGCCTTTACCGCGATGTACAACGACCTGATGCTGGGCGCGTCGAACCTGTCAAAGCTGGAACGCGAAATGATCGCGGTCGTCGTGTCGTCCGTGAACAAATGCTACTATTGCCTGACGGCCCATGGCGCGGCGGTACGGCAACTGTCTGGCAATCCGATCCTTGGGGAACAGATGGTGATGAACTGGCGTGTCGCCGATCTGGATGCGCGGCAAACCGCGATGCTGGCATTTGCCGAACATCTGACCGTCGCAAGCGCTAAAACCACCGAGGCGGACCGTCAGGCGCTGCGCGATGTGGGCTTTTCCGACCGCGACATCTTTGACATCGCGTCGGTCACGGGGTTCTTCAATATGACCAACCGCGTCGCCAGCGCGACCGAAATGAAACCGAACGACGCTTACCACGCGCAATTCAGATGATCCTCTGGCGTGCCGGGCTGATCTGGCTTTTACTGGCGGGCACGGCCCATGCGCTGGATCTGTCGTTGCCCGCTGCGGCGCGGCAGACCGTGACGCGCGATACCGACCCTGATAGCTATCTTGCCCCGACCTCTGCCTTTGAGAACGGCGGCTTGGCCAGCGTCAAAATCGAAGGGTCCATCGCGCGCTCTGCCTGGCGGTTAGAGGCTCCGGGCCTCACACCCCTACAGATTATGCGGCCCCTGCGCACCCAGCTAGAGGACGCAGGCTACAGGATCGTGCTGGATTGCAGCGCCGAGGTTTGCGGCGGTTTCGATTTCCGCTTTGCGATCGAAACACTGCCCGCGCCGAACATGTATGTCGATCTGCGCCAGTACCAGTTTGTCACCGCCGTCAAAGGGTCGCTGCAATCACCTGACGCCGTTGCGACCCTTCTGGTCAGCACAACCGATACTTCTGCCTATCTGCAGATCGTTGAGGCGGATGCGCAAGGCCAGGCGTCCAGCCCGTCGGTGCCAGAGGGGGCGGAAGACACCCAGACCTTGGCCCCCGATACCCCCGCGCAAAGCCAATCAGAGATGGCTGCGGCGTTGCAGAATACCGGCCATGTGGTGCTGGCGGCGCTTGATTTCGGCACCGGCACCGCGGCCTTGGGGCAGGGGGAGTTTGATGCGCTGGCCAATCTGGCGGCGGTGCTGAAAGACCAGCCCGATTTGCGGATTGTTCTGGTGGGCCACACCGATAGCGTCGGCGGGCTGCAAAACAATATTGCCCTGTCGCGAAGCCGCGCGGCGGCGGTACGGCGGCGGCTGATCACGGCGTATGGCATCGCGGGCGACAGGATCGAGGCGCAGGGCATGGGCTATCTGTCGCCAATCGCGTCCAACCAGACCAAAGCGGGGCGCGACGCCAATCGACGGGTCGAGGCCGTGCTTTTACCCGCGCCCTGACGCCGAACAGAAAAATCCCCGCATCCCTGAAAAGGGAGCGGGGGCAGCCACATGGGGCTCAGTTCACCGAGGGCAGTTGGTGATCTCGTGTTACCAGTCCGTTGGACCTTTTTCGGCAAAGGTATGGGCTAGAAAATCAATGAAGGCGCGCACCTTGGGCTGGGTGAACCGGCCCGGAGGATAGACGGCGTAGATGCCTTGGGTCTCAAGCGGGAGATCGGGGATTGCGTCTTCGACCAGCCCTTTCTCCATCGCGTCGGCATACAGAAAGCTCGGCAGGTAGGCGATGCCAAGGCCAGAGATGGCGGCGTTCAGCAGCGATTGCCCGTCGTTCACCGACAGCCAACCAGCGGTGCGCACCTGACGCTTTTCGCCCGACGGCGAGGTCAGCTTCCACATATTGCCGCTGGACTGGTTGGAATAATGCAGCAGCTTGTGATCGTTCAGATCGTCGATCTTTTCGGGGCGGCCGTATTTCTCGAAATAGGCGGGGGAGGCGATCATGCGTTTGGTCGTCTCGGTCAGCTTGCGGGCCCGCAGGGTGCTGTCTTCCAGCTCTCCGATACGGACGGCCATATCGAAACCTTCGCTGATCAGTTCGACGTAGCGGTTGTTCAGCACCATGTTGACGGTGATGTCGGGGAAATCGGCCAGAAACTCGGACAGGGCGGGTGACAGATGGTTCACCCCAAAATCCGTCGCCACCGAGATCCGCAAAAGGCCCGA
>NZ_DGMH01000017.1:123526-123987 GCF_002388305.1 Sulfitobacter sp. UBA4523 | reverse complement strand
GGACAACGGCTGACCCCCACGGCATCGGCCCCCAGGAAATAGGCAACCGCCTTGACCATCTCTGCCGCCTGTTGCGGGGCGAGGGCGGTTTGCGTTTCGGCAGCTTGCCCGTCTTGCAGCAGACCAAAGGCCCCAAGCGCGCGCCGCTGCGCCATCGAGGTCGGCGTCTTGCGGATGTAGCGCCCGCCGGTGGCCCCGTCTTGCAGCTTTTTGCCCATGTCCCCAAACAGCGCACGGCTGAACATATCGGTGCGTTTGGGCAGACGCGGGATGCGCGGTTCGTCCATATAGGTCGTGGGGCTGTCCACGCGTTTAAGCTTTTCGAAAGGCTGCGCGCCATCGACAAAGCGTCGCGTTGCATAGGCGGGCGGCGTGCGGGGCAGGGCAGCGGCGGCCAGAGGGCGGTCACAGGCCAGATCCATCGCCATGGTGACGGCGGCCAGCGAAAAGCGCGTGCCGAC
>NZ_DGMH01000017.1:114503-123335 GCF_002388305.1 Sulfitobacter sp. UBA4523 | reverse complement strand
TCGACCGCCAGCTGGTTCAGGTCCACATCGCTTGCCGTCATGGTATGCCCGCGTGCCGGACGCCCCAGCAGGCGGATGTAATTCGACAATACCGCCGCCGATTCCGCGGCCAGTAGGGACGACCGATGATCCTCCATCCCTGTGATCCATGGCGCACCGGGTTCATCCTGCTTGACCGCGCGGGGATGCGCGACAAGCAGCACCAGCGCATGGGTATGGCCAGCGATATCCGTCTCGGGTGCGGTGACGGAGTCGCGCAGGTCGGCCATGATCGCATCCACACCAGAGGCGAGCGTTTTGACCTGACGCGTCTGCAAATCCTGCGCCAGCCGCGCGACATCCGCATTGCGCAGGGGCTGTGCCAGATGGTGGTCGGGGGCAAGCTTGCAAATCCCCACCATCGTCGCATCGTTGAAATGGGCAAAGGCCTTGAGGTGCTGCGCCCGCTCGGTCAGATCGGCGGGGATCTCGGCCAAGGCCTTGTTCACCAGACCCTCGCGGATCGCATCCAGCATGGCGCGGTGATCCCGCGTCGCTTGGGCCAGCGGACGCGCGTTCTCCGTCAGCCCCAAGGGGGTGAAGGCCGGCACCGGCCCTGCAACACCCTCCGCCCGCCGCAGCTTTTCCGTCGGGTAGGCACCCATATGGATGGGGCGGTTTTTGCGGGAACGCAGCCGTGGGGTCATGGATATTGCCTCTTAATTCGCCGCCATAGTTGTCATAGATCAACTATTTTGCAAGCAAACAGTAGCGGTGCGGCAAAAATGAAGTATTCATGCTTTATGACCGGACCCGAGAACACCTCTGCCCCTGCCTCCTATCGTCTGCACGACAGGCTGGGCTTTCGCGTGTCGCGGCTGGCCGCGATTATGCGTACCAGTCTGGATGCAGAGCTTTCGCAGCTTGGGCTGACACGGTTGGAATGGTGCGTTTTGGCCAGTATCGCGCTGGAAGGCATCACCGCGCCCTCCGGTATCGCCGAGAATATCGGCATCACCCGCCCCACGGCGTCGCGGACGTTCAAGCAGATGCGCGACAAAGGCTGGCTGGTGCAGAACCTGACAGAAGGCGACGGGCGCGCCCGTGCGATCACGCTGACCGAGGCGGGGCAAGACCTGCTGGCGCGGGCGCGGGTGCTGGTCGACGCGCATCAGGCGCGGTTTCTGGACAAGCTCGACCCCCAAGCGGCGGCGCATTTCCTATCCGCGCTGGATACGCTGCTTGAAGGGGTTCACGACCGGTTCGACGATCCGTAGGGGGTTTCAGGTCACCACGGGAAAGACGTTCGACTGCTTCAGCACGCCATAGGCAAAGCTGGAATCAATCGACGCGATGCCGGGGATGTTGTGCAGCTTGTGGCGCACGAATTCCTCGTAGCTTTTCAGATCCTCGACCAGCACGCGCAACAGATAATCCTCGCTGCCGGTGATGACATAGCAATCGAGGATCTGTTCGGTCTCGTGCACTTTCTTCTCGAACAGTTTCACCACGTCGCCCGTGTGGCTGCTCAGCCGGATGCGCACCAGCGCCGTCACGGGCAGCCCGTAGGCGCGTTCATCCACAATCGCGGTATAGCCCTTGATCACGCCCTTTTCCTCAAGCGCACGGGTGCGCCGCAAACAGGGTGAGGGCGACAGATTCACCTGAGCTGCCAGATCCTGATTGGTCAGACGCCCGTTACGCTGCAGCGCTTTGATGATCTCGCGATCTTTACTGTCCATCTTGGCCCTCTAAGGGCAGGATATGCCCGAAATTCATACTATCGCGCAATCATTAGCAAGCATCTGCCCGTGGATACAGCGTAAAACAGCGCAGATACAACGCGCAGGACAAATATGCTCAGTTCCCCCTCACTGCCCGCCGCGCATGGACTTGGTCCGCGGCAGATCCCCCTTCGGCCCATGGTTGGCTATCTCGCGATTGCGGTGACCGTGCTGGTCTGGGCGGGGTTCGCGCTGTCCACCCGTGCCGCCAGCGGGGCGCAGCTGACGTTTGGCGATGTGGCGCTGATCCGGTCGGGTATTCCGGCGCTGTTCTTTTTACCCTTCCTGCCAAAACGTATCGCTGTGTTAAGGCGGTTGCCCGCGCATCGCTGGCTGATGATCGCGGCGGGGGCGGGGCTGCCGTTCTTCTGGCTCGCGGCTATGGGCGGGGCGCAGACCTCGGCCACGCATGTGGGGGCGTTGATTGCCGGGACGACACCGGTGTCGGTGGCTGTTCTGACGTGGATGATCTACCGCCAGCGCCCCGCGGTGATGCTGCCGCTGGGGATCATCCTTGTGGGGGTGGCGGCGCTGATCGGGGCCTCGGGCAATTTGGCCGCAGGCAGTTTGACCGGCGTGGCGCTGCTGCTATCGGCCAGCCTGTTCTGGGGGTGCTATACGCTGGGGCTGCGGGGCAGCGGGTTGGACCCGATCGGCTGCGCGCTGGTGCTGGCACTGCCATCCACGCTGGTGCTGCTGCCGCTGCTCGCCACGGGGGTGTTGCCCAGCAATCTGACGCAGGTGCGACTGGCCGAGGCGATGCCGTTCATCCTTGCCCAAGGGGTCGGCGTCGGCCTTGTCTCGAGCCTGACCTATGCCATCGCCATCGCCCGCCTTGGTGTCGCGAAATGTGCCGCGATCGGGTCGCTCGCCCCTGCGATTGCGGCGGTGCTTGCCGTGCCGCTGCTGCACGAGGCCCTGACGTTTGGCACGATTTTGGCCGTTCTCATCATTTGCGCTGGCGTCATGCTGGCCAACCGCCCCAAGGAGTAACCCCGATGCTCGACGCGCTTGCCGCCCTTCCCGAAGACCCGATCTGGGGTCTGACCTCTGCCTTTCGCGCCGATCCGCGCAGCCACAAGATCGACATGGTCATCGGCGTCTACCGCGATGACAAAGGGGCCACGCCGAATATGAAGGCGGTGCGCATGGCCGAGCGCGCCTTGGCGCAGGACAGTGCGCCGAAAACCTACCGCGCTTTGGCGGGCAATGCGGTGTTCAACGCAGGCATGGCGCGGCTGGTCTTGGGCGATGCGCCCGCGCGGATCGCGCGCAGCCATGTGATCCAGACGGTCGGCGGGACAGGGGCTTTGCGTGTGCTGGGGGATATGCTGGCCAGCCTGCGCCCCGACACCACGGTCTGGAGCACGGACCCCGGCTATGTGAACCACCGTCCGATATTCGAGGGGGCCGGGCTGACGCTGCAGCTGTATCGCTGGCAGGCCAAGGGTGACGCGCTGGATCTTGACCGCGTGCTCGCGGATCTGGCGGCGGCGAAGCCGGGAGATGTGGTGCTGCTGCACGGCTGCTGCCACAACCCCACGGGCCTCGATCCCGATGCGGATATGTGGCATGCGCTGGCCCGATTTTGCGCGGCGCGGGGGCTGATCCCGTTGATCGACATTGCCTATCAGGGCTTTGGCCGCGGGCTCGACGCAGATGCGGCGGGGCTGCGGGTGATGGTCGACGCGGTGCCCGTGGCGATGGTTGCGGCAAGCGGGTCCAAGAACATGGGTCTGTATTGCGAACGTATCGGGGCGGCGATGGTGCTGGGGCCGGATGCGGCGTCCATCGCCCATGTGGGCCGCCACCTAGAGACATTGACCCGCGCGAATTATTCGATGCCCCCCGAACATGGTGCCGCTGTCGCCTGCCACGTCTTTGACACCCGCACCATCTGGGAGGAAGAGCTCAACAGTATGCGCGCTCGTGTCCAATCGCTGCGGCAGCAATTGGCAGATACGCTGGCCGCGATTGATGCGGACCCCGCGTTTCAGGCGCTGCGGCACCATCAGGGAATGTTTTCCCTGCTGCCACTTGCGCCCGACCAGATGGAGAGCCTGCGCCATGACCACGCGATCTATGGCACGGCCACCGGACGGATCAATATCGCCGGTCTGCGCAGCACGCAGATCGAACAGGTCGCGGCGGCGCTTCGGGAGGTGTCACAGGCGTGACACTGGCCCGCCCCCTGGGCCAGCGTCTGTAGGCCTTAGCGCGGAGCGGCGTCGAGCATCCCCAGACGCGGCTCTGTCAGCGAGGTCACGGCAATGCGCCCGTCGGGCAGGGTCACGGCACCCGTGGTCAACGCATAGTCCCCTGACGGATCCTGAAGCGTTTCCAGCACCTTGCCCGAGGCATCCATCCGCAGGACAAAGCCATAGCGCAGCGGCGCGGGTTTCATCGCGTCGGGCAGGCGCATGATCACGCGGCGCAGGAAGGGGCTGTTTGCCAGTTGATCCATAACGGGGTTGCGCGGGCTGACCAGACCGACCCAGAATGTGCCATTGGGGGCGTTGTTGATATTGTCGGGAAATCCCGGCAGGTTCTCCAGCACCACCGTTCCTGCGCTGCCGTCCATGGGGAAGCGCCAGACGCGGTAGTTGCCGGTTTCGACCACAAATACCGCGCTGTTCGCGTCATCCACGGCCACCCCATTGGCAAAGTTCAGTCCATCGGCAAAGACAGTCGTTTCACCCGATGCGGGGTCGTATTTCAGGATGCGGCCGTTCGACGAATGCTCCACCAGATCCAACACCGACGCCGCCAGCGTGCCGCCGTTATCCTGCGCACCAAAGCGGGTCGAGGCATCCGAGAAATAGACGCTTCCATCGGCGGCGATATCCACATCATCGGCGTAAAGGATCGGGCTGCCGTCCTTGGTCGTCTCGGCCAGCAGGGTCACCTTGCCGCCGCGGTCCACCGACAGCAGGCCACGATAGGCGTCGGCGACGTAAAGCGTGCCGCTGTCGTCAAATTCGATCCCAAGGGGGCGGCCCCCGGTCTGCGCAAAGACGGTGATGGCCCCGTTCTCTTCGATCCGCAGGATTTCACCATCATGGGTGGCGACATGTACCAGCCCGTCCGGGCCGATATCGGCATCCTCCGGCCCGCTGCGGCCCTCAAGCTCGACGATCTTCAATGCGGTCAAACGGTCGTTGACCGCGAAATCACCGGTGTAGCCCTGATCTTGCGGTGCCTCCCACGCGACCGGGGCGACGGATACGGGCCAGAACGCGAGGTAGGCAAGCAAGGCCAGCAGGGCGATGCCCAGTAGTGTAAATAGTTTCTTCATCGGTGATCTCCTCCCCAGAGTTCGCGCCGAAGTAGTGGCGCACAGCGTAGGGTTGCTGATCCCTCTGGCAGGTGCAAGAGGCTACGCCGCGCGATTTATGTCAGCCGCTTTGGCCCGCGCCGAGGTCGCATCCCCCGCAGTGGTGAACACCGCGAGGGGGTGTTGCTTAGCTCTCTATCTCGAACGTCAGCCCCGCATTGGCTGTGAGCCGGTTAATGATCGCACCACCAAAGGCAGGGGCCGCTGTCAGCACGCCGCCGGGGGTGTCGGCGGCTTCCTCGATCAGACACAGCGCCGCTTCGGTCAGCATTTTCGAGGTGGAGCCATAGCCCGGATCGCGGTCGCCCTTGACGCCAACGGTCAGCCGCTCTTTGTCAGCGGAGGTGCCGGTGAACATCAGGTCATAGCTGCCATTGTCGCGTTCTTCTTTCGACGGGCCTTCGCCGGGTTTGATATCATCGTCGCCCATAGGGTTGGATTTGGCGATGCTCTTGGCGATCGCCTCGCCTTTTTCGCCCTTGCCGGTGAACATCATCTCTTCATAGGTGAAATCCGTGCCGTAGGGGTGGCCCATCAGCATATTGGAACGATGCACGTTCTTGGTATTGATCGACGCCATCACGAAGGGGGCGACCCAGATGCCGAAATCGGGGTCTTCGTAGGGTTTGTTGCCGTAAGGCTGCGTCGGCCCCTCAAACCCCGGTGTCAGCGCGAAGGAAGAGACCAGACGCTTCATCACATCGGGATCGCCCATGGCCAGCTTCATCGTCTCTTTGCCGGACGCCGCCGTCCCGCCCGAGAACGTGCCCTTCATCCCGCGCACACGTCCCTTGACGTCTTTCAGCGGCGCGCCAAAGCGTTTTTGTGCCTCTTGCTGCAGGAAATAGACGCCCATATCGAAGGGGATGCTGTCAAAGCCGCAGGAGTGTACGATCCGGGCCCCGCTGGCCTTGGCGGCATCGTTGTACTTTTCGATCATGTCCCACATGAAGGGCGGCTCGCCCGACAGATCGACGTAATCGGTGCCCGCCTTGACACAGGCCGCGACCAGCGGCTCGCCGTACAGCAGATAGGGCCCGACCGTGGTGATGATAACCCGCGCCCGCGCGACCATCGCGTCAAGCGAGGCAGGGTCAGAGGCATCGGCCTCGATCAGGGGGGTGTCGGCGGGCAGGCCCATCTCGTCGCGCACCTGCGCCAGCTTGGACGCGCTGCGCCCTGCCATCGCCCAGGGTCGGTCCGGATAGGTCGCGTGGATGTATTCCGCGACCAGCCGCCCCGTAAACCCAGTCGCGCCGTAGATGATGATATCGAATTCAGCCATGTGCCGTTCCTCCCCGATTGGTTGCATGTCTTTGCGCCGACTATGGGACAGCGCAGACGGTATTGACCATTACCGAGTTTCAGAACGCTGCGTCGGGGGGCAAAAGAAACGGGCCGCAGCAGATGCTACGGCCCGTCTCGAATTCAGGTAAGATGCGTCCGGATCACTCTGCCGGGAGCTTCCATGCGTCGCGGTCGATATCCAGATCGGCATAATCGTCCGGGTTCAGCACGGGGCGTTCGACGCCTGCCTTCAGCTGACGACGGAAGTCGCGCAGCAGGCGCATGGCCACGGGGAAGAGCATCATGATCGCCAGCAAGTTGACCAACGCCAGAATACCCATCATCGGATCCGAGAAGAAGAACACCGCAGTCGCCGCCGGTGCTGTCGCACCCAGGAAGACAATCGCGATGATCGCAATCCGCAGGCCGAGGATGCCCAAGGGGCTCTTGGTCAGTACCGTCATCGCGTTTTCACCCAGATAGTAGTTGTAGATGATCGACGAGAACGAGAACAGCAGGATCGCGCCGCTCAGGAAATACTGCACCCATGTGCCCAGATGCGACACCATGCTTTGCTGAGTCAGCGCCACGCCGTCGATGCCTTCGGCACCGGGGACATAGACATCGCCCAGCAGGATCACGAAAGCCGTGCACGAGCAGATGATGATCGTGTCGATAAAGACCGAAAACGACTGCGTGATGCCCTGGCTGATGGGGTGACGCACCTCGGCGGTGGCCGCGACGTTCGGGGCAGAACCCAGACCCGCCTCGTTCGAGAACAGACCGCGCCGCAGGCCTTGCGCAACCGCAGCACCCATACCGCCACCAACGGCTTCTTGCAGGCCGAAAGCATTGGTCACGATGTCATAGATCACGCCGGGCAGGCTGGTGATGTTGAGCAGGATCACGATCAGCGCCATTGCGAGATAGCCGATGGCCATGATCGGCACGACAACGTCCGACACTTTGGCAATACGGTGGATGCCGCCAAAGATGATAAAGCCCGAGATGGCCGCCAGCGCGATACCGGTCCACAGACGGTCAATGCCAAAGCTGTCCTGCATCGAACCTGCAACCGTATTGCCTTGGAACGCGTTGAAGCCCAGACCGAAGGCCGCAATCAGGCAGATCGCATAGATCACTGCCAGCCAGCGGTATTCCTTGCCCAACCCGTGGATGATGGCCGCTGCAGGGCCGCCGCGGTAGCTGTGCTCTCCGACTTTGCGCTTGAACAGCTGTGCCAGCGAACATTCGACAAGGCTGGTGGCCATACCGACCAACGCGATGGCCCACATCCAGAAGACCGCACCCGGGCCGCCAAGGGTGATCGCAACCGCGACGCCCGCGATGTTGCCGCCGCCGACACGTCCACCGACCGACACCAGCAAGGCTTCGCGCGCTGAAATCTGGTTGGAATCATCCGCGTTGTTCTTGTTCGACAGCACGCGGAACATGCGGCCAAAGTATTCGATCTGCACAAAACCGGTGGCAATGGTGATGAAGATACCGAAAATGACGAGGATCGGGACCAGCGACCATCCCCAGGTGAAGTCTCCGATCCAGCCGAAGAGCGTTTGTAGAAATTCCATATAAATGTCCCTTTGTTTTGCCGCGTTTTACGGTGTTCTTGGCCAAAGCGTAAAGCCGAATGACGCAGCGCGAAGCACGCAGCCCCGGTGCGACGTCTAGTGCGTTGATCCTTATACAGGTTATTTCGCAATTCAACTCTAGCGGGTTGGCCCTTCGCGCGTTAATCGGCCATTTCTCCGCATTGATCCGCAGCCAGATAGGCGTGTTGCGCGTCAAACTGCGCAAAGCGGCTCAGCGCGAGGTGGATTTTGACGAAGGCCGCCTCGGCTGTCATCTGGCCGCCGTCGACCACCCCGCTGTCGCGCAGCGCCTTGCCCGCGGCGTAGGTGCCGATCTGCATGCCGCCCTCGGCGCATTGGCTGACGGCCACGACGGGCACGCCCTTGCCTTGCGCCTTGCCCAAGGCGGCACGCAGGGCGGGGCTGTCGGGGACCGTGCCCGCGCCTTAGCAGCGCAGAACGATCCCGTCGCAGGTGGTCGCCGCATGATCCAGCAGGGCGGCGCTGAAACCGGGGGTGACGGTCAGAAGGGCAACCTCGTGGGGGCGCAGGGGGCTGAGCTGCGGGTCGGGTGCGGTGACACGCGGTTCCCTGTCGGTTGGCGCGGCGGTAAAGGCGTCCAGCGCCTGCGAATGGGCCTTGCGCACCCGCCCGCCATGCAGCCGTTTGCCGCCGAATTGCACCCAGACCCCCGCCGGTGCCGTACGCGCTGCGGCAAGCGCATCGATCAGATTGGCCGTGCCGTCCGTGTCAGCCACAGTCAGCGGTCGCATCGCGCCGGTCACGATCACAGGCTGCGCCAGACCGGGCAACGCAAGGCACAGGGCGGCGGCGGTATAGGCCGTCTTGATTTCTTCCC
>NZ_DGMH01000017.1:113968-114380 GCF_002388305.1 Sulfitobacter sp. UBA4523 | reverse complement strand
ACAGGGCGGCGGCGGTATAGGCCAGCGTATCCGTCCCGTGGGTCACGACGAAGCCGTCAAAGCGGCCCCGATGCTGATGGATGGTCTGCGCGATGCGTGCCCAATCCTGCGCCGTGGCGAGCGCGGAATCGATCAGCGGATCAAGGCGCAGCACCTCGACCTCTCCGGCGATCTTGCCGCTGGCCCCCAGCGCTGCGACCGCATCTTCGACCACCCCATCACGAGGGGCAAAACCGTCAGGGGTCTGGGCCATGCCGATCGTGCCGCCCGTGTGGATCAAGAGTATCGCCATGCTGCGCCCTTTGTGTTGATTGCCGCCCAATATGCCCCGTCCGGAGCCCTGCTAAAACTGCCGCAGGCGGACCAGAAGCGCCCGTCGCTGTCAAGCCTGCTGACCGCCGGCGCATTGGGC
>NZ_DGMH01000017.1:108503-113901 GCF_002388305.1 Sulfitobacter sp. UBA4523 | reverse complement strand
GCTGACCGCCGGCGCATTGGGCCAAACCCGCCATGACGTGACATCCGGCTTGACGGGCAGGGTGCGGCGGCGCGTATATACGCCCGACACGACCGGAAGGCCCCCTGATGCGCACACCGACCCGCCGCCATTTTCTCGCCCTTGCCAGTGCGGGTGCCGTCGCTGGATGTGGCGGGCAGGGCGGGTTCTCTGTCGTTGATCCGGACCATGCCAGCGCAGGCGTTGGGGCGGATGTGGGCGCGGGCGTGCAACAGCTGCTCGTCGCGACCACACGCACCGCCGATCCCGCGCCGATCGCCTACGGTGCGGGGCGGGCCAAAACGCTGGATTTCGCGCGGCTTGCCATCTCGATCCCGCCGAACCACAAGGTCGGGCAGATCGAACGCAGCCGCGGATCGCGGGCCGACCCCGCACGCCATTTCGCCCTCACCGGGGCAGAGACCTTGCCGGATCTGGAGGCGCTGGTCACTGCCGCCCGCGCCGCGTCGACACCGGGGCAAGAGGCGGTGGTCTTTGTGCATGGCTATAACAACGGCTTTGCCAAAGCCGCGTACCGTCATGCGCAGGTGGCGTGGGACTATGAATTGAAGGGGCCGCAGATCCACTTTTCGTGGTCGTCAGCGGCGAACCCGTTCGAATATACCTATGACCGCGACAGCGTGCTGATCGCCCGCGATGCGCTGGCGACTTTGCTGCGGCGCCTGCTGCGCGAGGACGGGCTGCGCGTGTCGCTGGTGGGGCATTCGATGGGCGGGCTGCTGATTATGGAGACGTTGCGCCAGATCGCGCTGAGTGGAGACCGCGCCCTGCTGGATCGTTTGTCTGCGACGACGCTGATCTCGCCCGATATCGATATGGACCTGTTCCGCGCGCAGGCCCATGCGCTTGGCCATTTGCCGCAGCCCTTTACCGTGGCGATTGCACAGAACGACCGGCTGCTGCGCCTGTCGTCGGGCTTGTCAGGGGGGGCTGCCCGTCTGGGATCGGTAGAGGATCTGGACCAGCTTGAAGGGCTTGGCGTCTTCGTGGTGGATATGACGGGCATCGCCGACACGGGCAGCAATCACTTCCTGCCGGGCACCTCTGCCTCTGCCATTGCGCTGATAAAGGGGTTGCGAGACGCCGATGCGCTGGCCCCGCAATCCCTGTCTGTCGGACCGGTGAGCATCAAACTGGGCGGGTAGCCGCGTCGCCGTCCAGACCCGCTGCTGAAATGGCCGCCCGAAGCGCTGTGCTAAAGCGCGCCATCATCCTGCTATCCTCTGCCAAGTTGCGGCGCAGGGATCGGGGCAGTTCCAACTGCACGCCCGTGCCGCTGCGGGTGCGGTTGCAGATGTTGCTGGGGTGCACGCCGGGCAGGGCCGTATTCAGCGCGGCCCCGAAGCCCGCCGCGCGCAGTGCGTCGCCTACAGCGTCCCGCAGGATTTCGTCACGCCCCCCCAGCCAGACCGTGTCGGTGCCATCATCCTTGCGCCCGTGAATGGCAATCGACGTGTCCGCCCCTGCCACCAGCGCCAGCGCCCGAGGTTCATCAAACCGATGCGAGGTGATGTGGTAATCGCCATGCGCCCCGGCGCGCAGCGCCTCGAACAAGTAGAACGACAGATCATCCCCGGCGACAGCCCGTGCGATGCTTGCCGTTTCCGGTTCGATCGTCCCGCCGTGGGGCGCAAGGATCGCGACGCATGTGCCGCGATCCTGCACGGTGATACGGTAGTCCCTGTCCTGCTCATGCGCCGCGGCGAGCGTGGCGAAATCGGGGTAGCGGTCGGCCATAGTCTATACGTCCAGCTTGGTGATCGTCTTGCTGATCTTGCCGTCGACGCGACGCAGGCTCACCATCTCTCCGAAGCGGATATGCAACCAGTCGGAACCATCCTCGGTCAACGGTTCCGACGCGAAAATGGCCGAGGTCGCTTCACCTTCGGGGCTGGCATCGACCTTGTAGCTGTCGGCGTAGTCCTCGAAATTCTCGCCCATCAACAGGTACATCGGTTCAAGCAGCATCGACAGGGCGTAGTCATCGGTGCCGGGGCCGGCTTTGCGCAGCTCTTTCCAGTCGCCTTCGGGTGCGGTTTCGCCTTTGTGGCCGGCCCCATAGTTCACGCCGATGATCCGGTCGGTGGACACCAGAGCGATTTTCAGCTTGGTCAGGGCGACCAGGTCCAGTTTGCGCATCGCCTGCAATACGGCATCAAGCAGCTTCTCGAACGCCGCCTGCACGTCGTCATCGCTATTGCCTTCCAGCAGGGACAGCAGCAGCACGTAGAAGAATTCCGTGTCCGTCGTGCCTTTCATCTGCCGCAGGAAATCGTCTTTGCACAGGGGCAGCAATTCGCGCTGCAGCAGCCGCCAATGGGGCAGGGCTCCGTTCTGCGCGATGATCCACGGGGTGCCCTTGAACGAGAATGGGTGGCAGTTCTCGTCCGCCAGCACGTTGCGTGCATCATAGGCCGCAGCGCGGACATGGGCGAGCATGGTGCTTGCCTGCAAACTGGGGATGATGCCGGGGGCGTTGTCATCGTGGAACGCGGCCATGGGGCGATGATACAGCAGCGGTTCCTCGGGCTTCAGCAGATGCGCGCTCCATAATCCGAAGCCCCAACCGGCGAGTTGCAGGTTCGGGTGCAGCTCGGGGTCAAGGCTTTGGTTGATCAGACTGTTTTCCGGCTTGATCAGCAGGCTTTCAAGCGGGATTTCAGGCCCGATATAGGCGAGAACGCGGCACATAGCTTTCCTATCACATCAAGGGTCGATCACGGGCATCACCAAGCGGCGGCATCCCGTATCATTCTGTCAGCTCAGGTAGGGCGGCGCGGGCCAAAGGCCAGATCAGCGGATCAGAGGGGGCGGACACCTGCGCATGTGGCAGGGGCGTCCGGCATATGCAGACGGTCGCGGGTTAGCGTGTTGCGCTCACAGCGTGATAGGTGCTGTTTTGCGGCATCCGTATCGCCACTGAACCGCTGCAAGGCGCGATGCCACGCCCGCAGGGCAGAGCGTGCGGACCAAGGCAATGCCGCTTGGGCCAGCCAGCCGCGCAGTTCCGGCGGCAAGCGGTCATAGGCGGCCATCGGGTCTTGTGTGCGACGGCGTGCGGCAAGGCTGCTGCGGCAGTTGGGCTGGCGGAGGGTGGTTTTCGGCATGGTACTTTTGTCGCTGAAAGCAAGGGGTGCGCCGCCACCGTCAAGGCAGGCAGCGGCGCAGGATGTCAGTGCGCCTGCATCTCGGCAGAGATGTCAGCGGGGCTGAGGGCCGCGGGGTAATATGTCGGCCAGTTGGTGACTTCCTTCAGCAGGGCCGCGCGATCATCCCCCCAATAAAGGTGATAGTGATCTGCCTTGGCGGGCGCGATCTTGTGGTCGCTGAACTGGAAGAACATCGGGGCCTCGGCGTCGCCGCTGACCTTTTCAAAGATATAGCGCACACCGCGATTACCCTTTTCATAGGTCAACACCTCGAAGCCGTCGCTTTCATACCGCCCCTGCATCGATGTCTCGCCCGTGTAGAAGGTTGCGGTATCGCCCGAGAATACGATCCGGTCGACATCGGTGGCATAGCCGGTGGCGTAATAGGCTTTGTATTCCTCGGCGGTTTTGTCACCCTTGGCCGCCTTATGCGCCATCACCGCGTCCAGATCACCGCTTTGCAACAGCGGGTAGACGGACTGCCAGTCGCCCTCCCAGTCGGCCAGCGGGCGCGGTTTGATCTGCGCATCGTCGAAGTAGCCTTTGTAGATGTCGTCGTCGCCGTGATCATGATCATGGTCGTGATCGTGGCTGTGATCATGGGCCTCGTGGTCATGCGCCTTGTCTTTGGCGTGATCCGCAAGGGCGGGCAGGGCTGTGGCGGCAAGAGAGGTCGCGGCCAGAACGGAAAGAAATGCGGTGTGGATGCGGGTCATCATGGGCTCCATTCAGGATCGGTAGGGAAATGATTAGTTATGTTATAACGTAACCATTTCCCTAAAGGCAATCTGCGCGGAAAACAATGATCAGAATTCTTGATTAAATCAGTCAAGGCAGTAAGGTCGGGACACGATTGCCGGTAGGGAACTTGAAAAAGGACCGCGCAGTCGCTCTGGGAGGAGAACAAAATGAAGACTAATAATAGTATTAATCGACGTTCGTTTTTGACCAAATCGGCCGTCGCTGGCGGGGCTGCGGCTGGCAGCATGCTGGCGGCTCCGGCGGTTCTGGCGCAAGCGCCATTGGTTATCAAAATGCAAACGTCATGGAATGACGCCAACATCTGGCAGGACTTCGCACGCGACTATGCCACCCGCGTCGAAGAAATGTCGGGCGGGCGCGTCAAGGTCGATGTGCTGCCTGCGGGCGCGGTTGTTGCGGCGTTCCAGGTGCTGGACGCTGTGAATGACGGCTTGATCGATGCCGCGCATTCGGTGCCTGTCTATTGGTACGGCAAGAACAAGGCCGCGTCGCTGTTCGGCACAGGTCCGGTTTTCGGCGGCTCCGCAACGACGATGCTGTCGTGGTTCTACGAAGGCGGCGGCCAAGAGTTGTATAACGAGCTGACACAGGACATCATGGGCCTCGACGTGGTCGGCTATATGGGCTTCCCGATGTTCGCGCAGCCCTTTGGCTGGTTCAAGGAAGAGGTGAATTCGGTCGAGGATCTGCAAGGGTTCAAATATCGCACCGTGGGTCTGGCGGCCGATCTGATGGCCAAGCTCGGCATGTCCGTCGCTCAGCTGCCGGGCGGCGAAATCGTGCCCGCGATGGAGCGTGGCGTGATCGACGCTTTCGAGTTCAACAACCCCTCGTCGGACAAGGACTTTGGCGCGCAGGACGTGGCCAAGAACTACTATCTGTCGTCCTATCACCAGGCGTCCGAAAGCTTCGAGTTCCTGTTCTCGCGGACCTTCCTTGAGGATCTGGACCCGGACCTGCAGGCGATCCTGAAATATGCTGTCGAAGCGGCCTCTACCGCGAACACAGCCAAGGCGATGAACCGCTATTCTGCGGATCTTCAGTTCTTGCAGGATGAAGCAGGGGTCACCGTGCGTCGCACCTCGAAAGAGATTCTGGACGCACAGCTGAAGGCATGGGACGAACTGATCCCCGAGCTGGAAGCCGATCCGTTCATGAAGAAGACCCTCGACAGCCAGCGCGAGTGGGTCAGCCGTGTGTCGTATTACGAGCTGATGAACTCGCCCGACTACGGTCTGGCCTACGAGCATTACTTCCCTGGCAAGATCAAGCTCTGATCCCGCTGACAGGTAAAGTACAGAACCCCGGCACCTTTGTGTGCCGGGGTTTCAGACGAGGCATGGGGACATCATGATTTCATTTATACGGTTCGCCGACAGCCTGTCGGCATGGTTTGGCAAGTCATTCGCGTGGCTTATCCTGCTGATGTCCATCGGCACGGGCTACGA
>NZ_DGMH01000017.1:106681-108338 GCF_002388305.1 Sulfitobacter sp. UBA4523 | reverse complement strand
GGCACGCTGTTCATGATGGGCGGGGCCTATACGCTGTCGCGTGGCGGGCATGTGCGGGGCGATTTCCTGTACCGGCTGCTGCAACCCAAGACCCAGGGCAAGATCGATATCGTCCTGTATATCGTCTTCTTTTTCCCCGGTGTGCTGGCCCTGATCCTGTCTGGCTGGAAATACGCCGCGCGGTCCTGGCAATACGGAGAGGTCTCCGTCAACAGTCCCGCGGGTGTGCCGATCTACCAGTTCAAAGCGGTGATCGTGGCGGCGGGCATATTGCTGTTTATCCAGGGAATCGCGCAGGTATGCCGCTGCATTATCGCGATCCGGGACAATTACTGGCTTGAAGCGGACGAAGACGTTTTCGAGACCGAAGACCTTTTGATCCAGAAGGCCAACATGGCCGAGAAAGACCATATCACATGACCGATCCGCAAATCGCCCTGATGATGCTTGGGCTGTTCATCATCTTTGTTTTTCTGGGCTTCCCGATCGCCTTTACCCTGATGGCCATGGGCATCGGCTTTGGCTACTATGCCTATTTCGATGCGCGCCGCATGTGGCGCGGTTTTGACCGGCTGGATGAAACCGCCGGACAATGGGAACAATGGTCGAGTTGGATAGAGGGATTCTATAACAACCGAATATTTGACCTCTTCGTGAACCAGACCTTTACCGTGATGTCGAACGAGGTGCTGACGGCCGTGCCCTTGTTCCTGTTCATGGGCTATATCGTCGAACGCTCCAACATCGTGGACCGTTTGTTCACCACGCTGAACATCGCGTCCAAGAATGTCCCCGGATCGATGGGGGTTGCGGCGCTGATCACCTGCGCGCTGTTTGCCACGGCGACAGGGATCGTGGGCGCGGTTGTGACCTTGATGGGCCTGCTGGCGCTGCCGGCGATGTTGAAAGCGCGCTATGACCCGTCCTTTGCGGCGGGCATCATCTGTGCGGGCGGTACATTGGGCATCCTGATCCCGCCGTCGATCATGCTGATCGTCTATGCGGCGGCGACCAATGTGTCGATCGTGCGCCTTTATGCGGCGGCGCTGCTGCCGGGGCTGACGCTGGTGGGGCTGTATCTGGTCTATATCATCGGGCGGTCTTTGCTGCAGCCATCGTCGGCACCAAAGCCCACGGCGGATGAGGTGCCGGATATGCCGATGGGCAAGCTGGTGATGATGATCATCACCTCTTTCGTGCCGCTGGCTTTCCTGATCTTTGCGGTGCTCGGGTCGATCCTTTTCGGTCTCGCCACCCCGACAGAGGCGGCATCTATCGGTGCATTGGGCGGTATCTTCCTTGCCTTTATCTACCGCGCGATGACATGGCAGCGTTTGCGCGAAAGCGTCTATCTCACCGTGCGCACCACGGCGATGGTCTGCTGGCTGTTCGTCGGCTCCTACACCTTCTCTGCCGTGTTCTCCTACCTCGGGGGGGAGCATGTGATCTCGGAGTTCGTGCAATCCATGAACCTGTCGCCGATCCAGTTCCTGATCATGGCGCAGTTGATCATCTTCCTGCTGGGCTGGCCGCTGGAATGGTCCGAGATCATCATCATCTTCGTGCCGATCTTCCTGCCGCTGCTGGAAATGTTCGGCATCGATCCGCTGTTCTTCGGCATCCTCGTCGCCCTGAACCTGCAGACCTCGTTCCTGAC
>NZ_DGMH01000017.1:106054-106565 GCF_002388305.1 Sulfitobacter sp. UBA4523 | reverse complement strand
CCTGCAGACCAGTTTCCTGACCCCGCCGATGGCGATGTCGGCCTATTATCTCAAAGGCATCGCGCCGCCGTCGCTCCTGCTGACGCAGATCTTCAAAGGGGTCATGCCGTTCCTCTTCTGCGTGATCCTGTCGATGGTGCTGATGTATGTCTTCCCGCAGATCGTCTTCTATTTGCCGGATCTGTTTTATGGACGGTAATCGGATGACGGGTCACGGGGTGGACGGCACCCCCAGCGTGACACTACTGCGTGACAGGCTGGCGTCCGGCGCGCTGGATGCGCTGGCGCTGGTCGACAGCTATATCAAACGGATCGAGGCGCGCGAGCCGCAGGTGGGTGCATGGGCGTGGTTCGATCCCGAATTCGCGCGCGCACAGGCCCGCACGCTGGATGCGCATCGCCGGGCAGGGCGTCCCTTGGGGCGGCTTCACGGGTTGCCGGTCGCGCTGAAAGACGTGATCGACACCCAACGCATCCCCACGGAAAACGGCTGCGTTCATGATGCGGGGCT
>NZ_DGMH01000017.1:96927-106000 GCF_002388305.1 Sulfitobacter sp. UBA4523 | reverse complement strand
CTCGCGCTGAAGGACGTGATCGACACCCAACGCATTCCCACGGAAAACGGCTGCGCGCAGGATGCGGGGCGCGTGCCCCTGCGCGACGCTTTTGTGGTAGAGAGGCTGCGCAAGGAAGGGGCGATCCTGATGGGCAAGACGGTCACGACCGAGCTTGCCTTCATGCAGCCCGGCAAGACAGTGAACCCGCATAATCTGGCGCATACGCCCGGCGGATCGTCGCAAGGCTCTGCCGCGGCGGTGGCGGACGGGATGGTCCCGCTTGCCATCGGCACCCAGACCGGCGGGTCGGTGATCCGCCCGGCGTCCTTCTGCGGGGTGACCGGATATAAACCCACCTTCGGCGCGATCCCGCGGCGGGGGGTGCTGACGCAATCGCCCTCGCTTGATACGATCGGGGTCTTTGCCAGCGATCCCGCAGGGGCAGCACTTCTGGCCGAGGTGCTTTTCGGGCAGGATGACGAAGACAGCGCGACCACGCTTTGCGCCGCGCCCGCCTTACATGCGGCGGCGACCTCGGCCCCGCCGCTGCCGCCCGTGTTCGGCTTCATCCGCCCGCCGGGATGGGAGGATGCGGAGCCGCAACTGCATGAGGCCTTTGCCGAGCTGATGGACGCGCTTGGCGATCAGGCGTTCGAGCTTCCGTTGCCAGCGGTGTTCGACACGGCAGCAGACCAGCGCAAGCTGATCAATCTGGCCGAGATGTCCTATCACTACTACCCCTATTGGCACCGGGGCGCGGACACGCTGGGGCCGATCACCCGCGACGCGATAGAGCAAGGCAACGCCGTGCCTGCCCGCGACTACCTGTCGGCCCGCGACATGCCCAAGGTGCTGAACGCCGCGCTGGACGAGATGTTCACCCGCTGCGATGTGATCCTGTGCCCCTCGGCCCCCGGTCCCGCCCCCAAAGGATTGGAAACCACGGGCGATCCGGTGTTCAACGGGCTGTGGACCTTCTGCGGCACGCCCTGCATCAACCTGCCGCTTTTCACCTCGACCGAAGGGCTGCCCATGGGCGTCCAACTGGTCGGCGCACGCCACAATGACGCGCGGTTGCTACGCACGGCACAATGGCTGACCGACTGGGCCGCCGGTGCCTCTGCATAAAGGATATCTGATATGAACCGACTTCTCGCACTTGTGGCCTTTGCGACCATCACCACCTTTCTGCTGATCCTGGCCGTCAAGGTGCCTAGCCCTGATCTTGTGATCATTGTGGCGATCACGCTGGCGTTCATCGCCTTTGATCTGTTCACCTCCAGTCGCAACAAGAAAGACTAGCCGATGTCCAAACCCGTGATCTGGATCACCCGCACCCTGTCGAATGCCACGCTGGAACGCGCCCGCCGCGACTACGAGGTGATCTGGGATGCCGCCGACACCCCCGGCAGCGCCGAGGATATCATCAGGATGAGCGCATCCGTCGACGGAATCATCCCATGCCACTCCGAACATTTCAGCGCAGATGTGGTGGCGCAGCTCGACCCGCGGCTGAAAATCGTCGCGAACCATTCGGTCGGGGTGGATCATTGCGATCTGGACGCGCTGCGGGGCAAGGGGATTGTCGTCACCAACACGCCCGATGTGCTGTCGGACGCCACGGCAGAGCTGGCGATGATGCTGATGCTGGGGGCTGCGCGCAATGCGGTCGCGGGGGACCGGACTGTACGGTCCGGCACATGGGATTTCTGGTCGCCGGCCTTTCTGGTGGGCAAACAGCTGACCGGTGCGCGGCTGGGGATCGTGGGGATGGGCGGTGTGGGCCGTGCCTTTGCCCGCAAGGCGCGCGGCTTTGACATGGAGATCCACTATCACAACCGCAGCCGTCTTTCGCCCGAGGATGAAGCGGGCGCGATCTATCACGAGACGCTGGAAAGCCTGCTGGCCGTGTCCGACTTCCTGTCGCTCCATTGCCCCGCGACGCCCGAGACGGTCGGGCTGATGAACGCCGACCGTTTGGCGCAGCTGCCCAAAGGGGCGGTTCTGGTCAACACGGCCCGCGGCAATCTGATCGACGAGGCCGCTTTGGTCGACGCTCTGGATGCGGGGCATATCGGGGCGGCGGGGCTGGATTGCTTTGTCACCGAACCGGGGGGCAATCCGGCCTTCGCGTCTTATGACAACGTGATGATGATGCCCCATGTGGGCAGCGCCACGGTGCAGACACGCGATGCGATGGGGTTCAAGGCGCTGGATAATCTTGACTCGTTCTTCCGTGGAGAGTCTCCACCGAACGCGCTCTAGTCTAGAAACGGTCCGAAGAACTCAATGCGGACCTACGTCAAAAAAAATCGTATACGATTTACATGATCGTATTTATTTGTCATGGTGTGTTTCGAAAGGGGCGCATCATGACACTTCGGCAATCGAAATCGGACATTCTATTCGACCGGCTGCGCCATGATATCCTGTCGCTGGATCTGCCACCGGGCATGGCGCTGCGCCTACCGGCCCTGTCGGAACGCTATGCCATCGGCCTGACGCCGCTGCGCGAATGTCTGAACCGGCTGGCGGCTGAACAGCTTGTCGTGCCCGAGCATAACAAGGGCTTTTGCGTCACCCCGTTGACCCGTGCCGATCTTCTGGATCTGGAACGCAGCCGCGATGCCATCGAAGGCGCGATGCTGGCCCATTCCGTCAGCCACGCCGATGACGCGTGGGAGGCAGGGGTGATCGGTGCCTATCACCACCTGTCGCAAACGCCCGTGCCGTCGGTGATCCATAATGACGAGGCACTGGCACAATGGACACGGCGGCATCTGGCCTTTCATCAGGCATTGGTGGCGGGGGCGCGCTCTGATTGGATGGCGCGGTTTGCGGGGCAGTTGCAGGACCAGTTGGGACGCTACCACTGTTTTATTCAGGCGGGCCTGCGCGATCTGACCCAAAGCGCGCCCCCGCTGGCGGCCAAAGCGGCAGAGGTATTCTCTGCCGGTATGGCGCTAGAGCCGCATCGCGCGCTCTATCAGGCAGCAGTTGATCATGATCCGGCGGCGGCGCTTGCGGCCTTTCGCCATCACACCGGCCTGAGCATCGCCGCCTTCGAGGAGCTTTCGACGCTGATGCCGGCCCATTCACCCTTTGCAAGAACCCTCGGCCCCCAATCGGAGCACCCCGCATGACCGGCTACAACCCCGCTGACGAAGGGGCGCAAATGTCCTTTGCCAAGGATATGTCCTATACCGATTACCTGTCGCTCGACCCGATCCTCGGGGCGCAGAACTGCAAATCCGACGCCCATGACGAGATGCTGTTCATCATCCAGCATCAGACCTCAGAGCTATGGATGCGCCTGTGCCTGCACGAGCTGTCATCTGCACGCACCCATCTCGCGGCGGGTGGTTTTGCGCCGGCGATGAAGATGCTGACCCGTGTGGCGCGCATTTTTGAACAGCTCAACAGCGCGTGGGATGTGCTGCGCACGATGACTCCCAGTGAATACAGCGATTTTCGCGACGACCTTGGCGCGTCCTCGGGGTTTCAGTCGCATCAATACCGGCTGATCGAATTCATCCTCGGCAACCGCAACCGCGCGATGATGAAAGTGCATGAACACCGCCCCGAACTGCACCACATGCTGACGCAGGAACTGGGTACAAAATCGCTCTACCATGTGGCGCTTGATCTGCTGGCAGAGGCAACGGGGCAAAGCTTTGACCCGCAAGCCTATGCGATGGACACGCCTCATGCGGCGGATGACGAGGTGATGCAGGCATGGGTGCGCGTCTACCAAGACCCGCGCGCCCATTGGCAGCTGTACGAGCTGGCCGAAAAGCTCGTCGATCTCGAAGACTACTTCCGCCGCTGGCGTTTCAACCATGTGACCACGGTGGAACGCATCATCGGCTTCAAACGCGGCACGGGCGGCACGTCGGGGGTGAAATACCTGCGCCGGATGCTCGAGGTCGAACTTTTTCCCGAACTCTGGAACGTACGAGGTGCCCTGTGACCCGATTGCCGATGAAAGACCGCTTTTCCCTGCCCGAGGGCATGATCTACCTTGATGGAAACTCGCTTGGGCCGCTGCCTGTGGGGACGGCCGAAAAAGTGCAGGATGTGGTGCAGGCGCAATGGGGCGCGCATCTGATCAAGGGCTGGAACCTTGACGGCTGGATGGCGCAGCCCGCACGTGTCGGCAACCGCATTGCCCGCCTGATCGGCGCACCCGAGGGCACGGTCACCATGGGCGACACGCTGTCGGTGAAAGTGTTTCAGGCCCTGTCTGCCGCTCTCAAGATGCGCCCCGACCGGCGGGTGATCCTGTCGGACAGCGGCAACTTCCCGTCGGACCTGTATATGGCCGAGGGGCTGATCCAGCAGTTGGGGCAAGGCTACGATCTGCGCATTGTCGCCCCCGAGGATGTCGCCAGCGCCATGACAAATGACGTGGCTGTCGCGATGATCACCCAAGTCGACTACCGCACGGGCCGCATGCATGACATGGCGCAAGTGACCGCGGCGGCCCATGGGGCAGGGGCGGTGATGCTGTGGGATCTGGCCCATAGCGCAGGCGCGGTGCCCGTCGATGTGGCCGCCTGCAACGCGGAATTCGCCGTCGGCTGCACCTATAAATACCTCAACGGCGGGCCGGGGGCCCCTGCGTTCATCTATGCGCGCCTCGATATCGTCGCGGACATCCAGCCCGCTTTGGCCGGATGGCTGGGCCATGACGCGCCCTTCGCCTTCGAGACCGGATACCGCCCCGCTGCGGGCATCGAACGCATGCGCGTCGGCACGCCCCCCGTGATCCAGATGACCGCGCTGGAACATGCGCTTGGGCTTTGGGACGAGGTGGATATGGCCGAGCTGCGGGAGAGGTCTGTCGCGCTCGGTGAGCTATTCATCGCGCTGGTCGAAGAAAAATGCCCCGAGCTTGTGCTCGCCAGCCCACGGGATGCAAACCAGCGCGGCAGTCAGGTGTCTTTCGCGTCAAAGAACGGGTATGCCGTGATGCAGGCGTTGATCGCACGCGACGTGATCGGTGATTTCCGCGCGCCTGACATCATGCGCTTTGGCTTCACGCCCTTGTACATCGACGAAGGTGACGTGCGCGGCGCGGTCGACATCCTTGCCGACATCCTTGCGACCCGCAGTTGGGACCGGCCCGAGTATCACCAGAAGCGCGACGTGACCTGAAGGGGCAAGCGACATCGGGACACAGCGCGGTGGCGGTGCGTCTTGGTGATGGTGGTCCGCGCGAATGAACGCTATGATCGCGCCATGCTTGATCTTCAGTCGCGCCCGAAATGCAGTGAATGCCCGATCCGCCACCGCGCCGTTTGTGCGCGGTGCGATGATGATGAACTGCTGATGCTGGAGCAAATCAAGACCTATCGGTCGTTCAGGGCGGGTGATCCGATGCTCTGGCGGGGCGACGGGCTGACCTATGTTGCGTCGGTCGTGTCGGGCGTCGCGAGCCTTGGCAAAACGATGGAGGACGGGCGCACCCAGATGGTGGGGCTGCTTTTCCCGTCGGATTTCATCGGCCGTCCGGGCCGCGCGGCGATTGATTTCGATGTGGTCGCCGTTACCGATGTGACGCTGTGCTGCTTCCAGCGCAAACCCTTCGAGGCGCTGATCGAAACCACACCGCATATCGCCCAACGGCTGATGGAGATGGCCCTCGATGAACTGGACGCGGCGCGTGACTGGATGCTCTTGCTCGGGCGCAAAACCGCGCGCGAAAAGATCGCGACCTTCATTGAAATGCTGGCGCGGCGGCAGCAATTGGCCAATGCGGATACCCTTGGGCAAGAGCTGGTCTTGCCTCTCACACGGTACGAGATCGCCAACTATCTGGGGCTCACGCTTGAAACGGTCAGCCGCCAGCTTGGCGCGATGAAGAAAGAGGGTATCCTGAGCTTTGTCGACCGTCGCCGTTTCCGCGTGGCCGATGTGGACGCGCTGCATGCGGCCTCGGGCGATGATTGCGACTAGGGAAATATTCCCTTTGATTTGATCTGTATCAACGACGCAGGGCGCCCCAAGGCATTCCCTGTCTGCACCTTCATAGGAGAGCGCAGCATGTACAAGAATATCCTGATCCCCGTTGTTTTCGAGACCCCCGAGATCACCCAGACCGCTTTTGATGCGGCGCAGGCGCTGGCGGCACCGGACGCCAGATTGACCCTGCTGCACGTGATAGAGGCGGTGCCGGTCTATGTCGCCGAATACATCCCCACCGACATCGTGACCTCCACCCGCGAGGCGGTACAGGCGCGGCTGGATGCGCTGGCGCTAAGCGTGCCGGGGGCCGCGACAGCGATTGCGGACGGGCGCGCCGGGCCACGGGCGACACGTTGGGCCGAGGAAAACGGGACCGACTGTATCGTGATCGCGTCGCATCAGCCCGCGTTGTCTGACATCCTGCTGGGGTCGGTCGCGCAATATGTGGTGCGTCACGCCAAATGCGCGGTGCATGTGGTCAGATAGGTCGGGGCACTGCCAACGCGCTATTGCAGCCCAAGTATGCCGTCGGCGGTGGCAGCGACACGGGCGAATGCGGCGCGGTCTTTACGTGCGATCAGCCATAGGTCGTGAAACCGTCGTTGGGGCAGGGTATGCACCGCCAGTGCGTCGCGGTGCGCAAACCCCTCCACCCCTGATCGCGGCAGGATGGTATAGCCCAGCCCTTGGGCCACGGGCAGGGGGATTTGCCCGATCTGGTTGATAAAACTGCGCAGCCGCAAATGCTCTGCCCCGCGGTAGTCATCAAAGTTGCGCCCGAGAAGATCATCGGCATAGGCATTGCCATCGGGATGCGCGATGAACCCCAAGTCATCAAGCCTCTGCAGGGTCAGATCCGCCGCGTTAAAGGTGGCGGGCAGCACGAGGCAAAGTTCCTCTTGCGACAGGGGCGTAGCCTGAACGCGGGGCATATCGGGCACCGCGGTCACCACGCCCAGATCAAGCGTCCCTGCCAGTATATCCGCCAGTATACGCGCCTGCGGCGCGGCGCTGAGGTGCATCCTGAGCTTCGGGGCCTCCTGCATCCGCGCGATCAGATACGGATACAGCCGCAACGCAAAACTGCCAGAACACCCTATCCTGACCGTGCCTGACAAGGGATCATCGCGCTGCATCCTTTCGCGCAAGGCGCGCTCCTCTGTCCGGCGGGCACGCCCGATCGACAGCAGCTCTTCTCCGGCGGGGGTGAGGGTGAACGACTTTCCCTCGCGCAGGATCAACGGCTGGCCGACCTGTTGTTCCAGCTTGCGGATATGCTGCGACACCCCCGGCTGGGTCATGGCCAACCGGTCTGCGGTGCGGGTGAAATGCCCGATGTCACATAGGGTGGTGAAGGTTTCGAGCCATGAGGCGTTTAGCACGCGGATCATTCCATAAAGTTATCAATTTAATTCCATATGATAATTTTATGTTTGCGCGCGGTCCACCTAAATCACGGGGTATCACAGAACAAAGGATAGACCATGACACCGACACCACGCAGTTTCTCTCATATCGGGCTTTCCGTGCCGGATCTGGACCAAGCCGTAAAATTCTACGCCGACGTGCTGGGGTTTTACGTTATCATGCAACCGACAGAGATTGTCGAAGACGGCAGCGATATCGGGCAGATGTGTACCGATGTCTTTGGCGAAGGCTGGGGCCGCCTGCGTATCGCGCATCTTGCCACGGCAGACCGTATCGGGATCGAGCTGTTTGAATTTGACGGCAACCACGCGCCCGCAGACCCGCTGAATTTCCGCCAGCACGGCACGTTCCATTTCGCCATTCAGGATCCCAACCTCGAAGACCTGCTGGCCAAGATTGTCGCGGCAGGGGGCAAGCAGCGGATGCCGGTGCGCGAATACTTCCCCGACGATAAACCCTATCGCATGGTCTATGTCGAAGACCCCTTTGGCATCGTATTCGAGCTGTACAGCCACAGCTACGAGCTGACCTATTCCGCCGGTGCCTATAGCTAATCTCAAGTCTGTTCTGCGGGCGAGGGCAGGGCTTTCGCCCGCAGTCATAAGGACAAATTATGTCAAATATTGCAGGTCGGCGGGAACCCTCCTGCGCGGGAAGGCGGTTTTGTTGTCATAGCAACATCACGAAAGGTCTTCTCATGTCATACTGGCGCTTCTTTGCAATGATCATCACCTCTACCGTGGTGATGTTCGGCTTAATGTATCTGAACACCTACGCAATCGATCACGTGTTCTTTAGCGAAACCCGCAGCTATATGGCGCTGTATATGGGCGCGGTGATGGCGGTCATCATGTTGGCGTTTATGCTGGGGATGTACAGCAACCGTGGCGTGAATATCGCGATTTTTGCAGGCAGCGCGCTGGTTTTTGCGGTGTCGCTTTTTCTGGTGCGCAGCCAGTCCACGGTCGATGATACGGCGTGGATGCGTGCGATGATCCCGCACCATTCCATTGCGATCCTGACGAGCGAGCGTGCCAATATCTCGGACCCGCGGGTGCGCAAGCTGGCGGACGATATCATCGAAGCGCAACGGCTTGAGATCGACGAGATGAAGGCCCTGATCGCGGATCTTGAAGGCGGGCCGGCAGCAACACCAGAAATCGACGGGAAGTGAGGACGCAATGACGCAACAGCAGACACAACCGGCAAAACTCTACCGTATGGTGATGCCTGACCATACCTGTCCCTACGGTCTGAAATCGAAAGACCTGCTGGAGCGTCAGGGCTTCGAGGTCGAGGATCACCACCTGACAACGCGCGAAGAGACAGACGCGTTCAAGGCGGAGCATGATGTCGAAACGACGCCGCAGAGCTTTATCGGCGGGGAACGGATCGGCGGCTATGACGATCTGCGGGTCTATTTTGGCTTGGACAAACCCAAGGATCAGCAATCTGACACGTCGTACCAGCCGGTGATCGCCATCTTTTCGGTCGCCTTTCTGATGGCGCTTGGCCTGTCGTGGTTTGCCTTCGAAAGCATCTTTACGGTGCAGGCGTTCCAGTGGTTTATTTCGATCTCCATGTGTTTCCTCGCCGTGCAGAAATTGCAGGATATCGAGAGTTTCTCGACCATGTTCCTGAACTATGACCTGCTGGCAAAACGCTGGGTGCCCTACGGCAAGGTCTACCCGTTCGG
>NZ_DGMH01000017.1:95982-96658 GCF_002388305.1 Sulfitobacter sp. UBA4523 | reverse complement strand
CCCTGACCGAGAACGTGATGATGCTGGGCATGGGGCTTTGGATGCTGGTACGGCTCTTCGGGTGATATTCTGGCACCTGCTCAGCGGGCTTGGTGCCTATTCCTATTGCAAATCCCCCCGCGCCGCATCAGCGGTACGGGGGGATTTTTGTTCGTGTGGGGCGAGGGGGACACCCCCTTCTGTGCCTAACATGCGCCGCCTTAGGGGGCGATCCGGACCTCAAAGGACACAGACCCCGTTGCACCCGGTTCATGTGATCCGGTGCAGTCCCATTGCAGCGCCCCCGCATAGCCCGCCGTATCTGCCCCGGGCGTGGTCATCGTGCAGACCACATTGCCGCCGATGGAGACGGGGCTTGGGATGGCGGATGCCAGTTCTGTGTAGGGCGGCGTGCGGTCGTGGATCACGATGTTGGTCGCGGGCAGTTCGCCAGGGTTGTCGAGGAAGATGCGATATTCAAGCACATCCCCCGCAGCGGCACCGTTGCTGACGCCTTCGGGCGTGCCTTGGGTCACATTGCGGACCGTTTTGCGCAGTTTCAGCACCCCTTCGGAGGATTCTACCCGCACCAGATCGGTGTTTCGGTCCTGCTCGGTCGCGCCGGTCGCGCCATAGGTCGTGTCGGCGACCACATCAAAGGCGATGGTTGATCCCGGTGCCGCCGCACCCGAGGCGG
>NZ_DGMH01000017.1:93018-95872 GCF_002388305.1 Sulfitobacter sp. UBA4523 | reverse complement strand
CCGAGGCGGCGACACGCGCCACCAGACAGATACGCGTGTCAGGGGTCACGGGCAGGGCGGTGGTGATGGGGCTGGTGGCCGTCCCGTCGCAGGCGGCATCCTCGAAAAGCGCTACGGAAAAGAGCCCCGGCGCGGTGATCGACTGGATATCGGTGTCAAATACCACAGAGCCTTCTGCATCGGCAAGATATTCATGCCGCAGGGTCACCACCTGTGCCGGACGGATCGCGCTTTGCTGGCTTTCGCTCAGCCGGGCGTCCTCGATCAGGCCGACATCCAGATCAGGATAGGATGTCCCGGCCGCAGGCGTGAAGGTAAAAGTGCCATCGCCGCTGGCCGGGTTGACCAGGCCGGGCAGGGCACCGGGGTTTTCGGACACCGTGAGCAAGCCGTTGTCCGGGACCACGGTGATGGTGACGTCATCGGCAAAGCCTTCGGGCAGGGTCAGGCTCCAGCTGCCATCGCTGGCAACCTGCGGCGACCCGATCAACGTGCCGCTGCTATCGGTGATCCGGACTTCGGCCGCACCGGTGTCGGCTTCCGAGGCCCCTTGCAGCGCGTCATAGGCTGTGTCGGAACCTGCACCATTGTCGATAAAGACCTTACCAGACAAGCTTGGGCCGGACCCGGCAAAACTCACGCTTACGGCGGCTTCGTCGTCATCGACAACCCCGTCGCCCAGATCGTCCGTCAGCGGGCCCACCAGCGGATCACTATCGGGATCCGGCAGGTCAGAGGCGATGATCTCGGCCACGTTGGTATGCTCGCCTGTGGCGTTCATCGTGACCCGCACGGTCAGGGTCTCGCTCGCGCCATTGGCCACCTCGCCGACGTCCCATGTACCGGTGTTGGCGTCATAGGTATCGGTGCCATCCGCCGGTGTGGCAGAGACAAAGGTGAACCCGTCGGGGATCAGGTCACGGACCCGCACACCGGTGGTACCGTCAGGGCCGTCGTTTGTCACGGTGAGCACGAAATCAAGCTCTGTGCCCGGGCCCGCTTGGGTCACCGGCTGGCCGCCGGTGTCGAACACGCCCTTGGTCAGGGACAGGTCCGCCGTCGCCCCGCCGTTCACAAACCCGAAATCAAGGGTGCGCACGCTGCCGGCGGTGATTGATACGCCCGTCTGCGGGTTCACGGTACCGGCCACAAGCCCGGGGGGCATGTCGGGATCGGCTGCGTCGACCTCTACGCGGTAGGTCGCTGTGGCAGACAGGTCAGAGAAGAGATAGGTGCCGTTGCTGGCTGTCTCTACGCTGGTCAGGAACGTGTCATCCGCGGTGTCAGCTGTGCCATTGTCGTCGTACAGGGACACGGTCACGGCGCCGAGCACGGTTTCACCGGGCTGGTAGCTGTCCGAATAGTTGGTGTCGCGGTAGACGACGCCGGACAGGTCACCTTCGGGCGGCAGCGGGCCAAAGCGCGAAGGGCAGGCGGCACCGTCGCTCAGGCCACCCTCGCCGACAGGCACCGTGTTGATCAACTGCCCCCCGCCAGAGCCGGAGCCCTGAAGTCCCACGTCGGCCTCATAGACCTCGTTTGTGACGTTCTGGTTGATGTACATGCGTCCGTAAAAATCGAACCACACCGCGCCATAGGAACCTGTCCAGGCGGTCGGGCCGAATTCAACCGGCGCGCGGGTGCCAGACGTACCATCCGCAGGGTCGATATAGAACAGGCGGTCAGAGGCCTCGTTGACACCGTACAACATGCCGTCGTTCGGATTATAGGCGATGTCCGACGGTTCAACCGCAGCCGACAGCGTGATCAGGCTCAGATCAACGGGGGCGGACGGATCGGAAAGATCCAGCAGTTGCAACGCGTTGGCCCCGTTCACACGATAGACCATCACCCCGTTGGGCAGGATGTCGCCCGCGGTGGAGCCCACCGCCGCCGACGCGGGGAGGGTCGAGACGACCTCGTAGTTGCCGGTGGAGTCCAGGCGGATCAGCTCGCGCGTTGCACTGCGCACCCCGTAGAACAACCCGTCGAGCGCATTATAGCCCCAGCCGCCGTCATACTGCACGCCCGCAGGGGCACCGATGTCGGTCGCGGTGATGCTGTACACGCCAGCGCTTTCCGCGAAGCTGAGCCGCTGCAGCTGCGTATCCGTCTGCGTCACACGATAGAGCGAGCCATCGCAGGTAAAGGGCACCGCCCCGGCCGAGAGGATCACTTTGTAGTCCTCGACCTCACCGTCGAAATTCAGACCATCAAAAGGGTCTGCCGCGACGGCGCTGGAGGTCGACCAGCGGATACGTGCATGGGTAAAGCCGCTGCTGATATTCGCAGGGACAGGAATGTTCAGGGTGATCTGGTTGTTGAACACCCCATCTGTATCGCCCGCGCCCCCATCACGGTAGTCGACCGCGATGTGTTCTGAGGGATCGAAGGTGCCGCTTTGGTCAAAATCGACCCAAAGCTGCAGGTTTGTGATCCCCGCGGTTACCGGAATGCCCAAGGCAAGTTGAGCGCTCAGGGTTTCATGGGTCACGATGGTCAAGGTCACGGTTGTACCGGCCTCCAGGATGGGAAAGACGGCGATGGAATCCTCGTCGTCAAAGCCCGACAGGTCATCCGCATCGGAATCGGGGCTATGCTGAGGGGTCTGTTCGGTGTCGGGTTCGCCAGCACCCAGATAGATGTCCTGCACCACGATGTGACGCGGATCGCCATAAGTCGCGGGCGCATCGCCGCGGTCGGACAGATCAGCAGCCGCAATGACCAGCGAATAATCCTCTACCTCGCCATCCACGGCAAAATCCGATGTGCTCAACCCCGTCTCGGAGCCGTAGCGGAAGCGCGCGTAGGTGGTCGATGTGGTCGCATCCGAAGGCACGGTCACGTCGATCTG
>NZ_DGMH01000017.1:87253-92904 GCF_002388305.1 Sulfitobacter sp. UBA4523 | reverse complement strand
GGCACGGTCACGTCGATCTGGATCACGCCATCGCCCGCGACATTGTCGAATTGCGTGCCGTCATCCTTGAGGTCAAGCGCGATACGCTCGCCGAGTGTCTCTTCGAACAGACCGTCGCCGTTGAAATCGATCCAGGCCTGCAGGTTACCATTGCCTGTTACGGTGACGTCGAGCGTGCTGATCGTGCCCTGGGTCAGGACGGGAAAGGTGATCCCGTCTTCGTCGTCGGTGCCGATCAGGTCATCCGCCGTTGCCGTCGCATCCGATTGTGCAACCAGTTCGATATCCGGCTCGATCAGGCCCAAATACACACCCGGAGAGGCATCAACGCCGTGGGTCGGTGTGAGGTAGCTAAGCGGTGCATCGCCAAAATCCACACCCAGCCCGGCAAAGACCGCCACCGTGACCAACGCGCGGTCACAATCTGCGGGGTCCAGCGCATCGCAGAGCTGGTATTCGATGGTGTAGACGCCAGCGGGAACGCCCGCGGGGACGATAACGCGACCGGCTTCGGCACCGGCTGTTTCCAGAACCGGCACAGGATCGCCCGTGTTCTGCGGCACCGCTTCGGTCAGTACCGTCAGCGTCGCGGTCGGGAAGGCGGCGGGCAGGCCGTTGATTGTGTCATTCGCCATGACTTCGCCTGCGGTGCCGCCCAGCAGAGTGTTCACGGGCGACGCGGTGTAGTCGTCGTCTTGCGCGACAACATCGGGCGAGGTGTTCGAGATCGCACAAAGCTGGATACCGGACCCGCGCGTCGCGCTACGGCTGGATGACCCTGTGTAGCCGTGGATAAATTCAGCTTCGACGAAGGTGTTGAATTCATAGGTGGCGTAGTTGTCAAAGCTCGTTTCATTCGGCTCGTCCACCCAATCAAGAGGGTTGCCTGTCTTGGCAGGATCCATCGCGATCGCGTTCGGCCCGGCCGGAAAAGAAGACAAGGGCGCGGTGTTGAAGAAAGAGGTCACCGTCGGATTGGTGAGCGAGCCCACCACATCCGAAGAATCATCGCCCGCGCCACGGCTGTCGACATCCGTTTGCTGGACAATGACACCGTTAATCCGGCTTTGGTCAATCGCCAGACCCTGCGGATTGGCCGCCGTGGCCGTGCCATCCTGGACCAACCGCAGACGGTAGGTGATGTATGCGTCGTCCAGCGGCGTCATGCGCGCCTCGAGGGATGTATCGAGGGTAAGCGCGGTCGCATTGTTGATGCTCGTGACCTGCATGACCACATCGATCGGGTTGCCGTTGATATCGGTTGTGACGTTGTCGAACAGGAAGATGTCTGACGGGGTTACATTCGTCGGGCTGCCGGACCCTGCCAACTGGGTCGATGGCTGGCGGAAGACGGACTGAGGCGTGCAGCTTTGCGAACCGGTCTCGCCTGATAGCACACTGCTGACGATGGACAGGGATTCAGAATTCGACTGCAACCGTGAAACAAAAGGCTGGCCGATACGGCCAATGCCCGCAACCGCGTTGCTATCCACGGACCCTGTCAGCACATCGGCCGCCTGAATGGTGTAGTCCTCCTGACAGACGACCGTTCCACCCGGGGCGACAGGCGTGGTGATCGCGGGGCAGAGCACAGGCCCCAGCAGATCGTCGTCGATCACAATGTCCTGCCCGGTGTTGAACGGCAGCGCGCCGGTGTTTGTGACCGTGTAAGTATAGGTCACAGTCTCACCCTGCGTCCCTGTGCTGGGGCTGGCGGTACGTGTCAATGAAATGCTTTGATCCACATTGAACGTTGCCGCACCAAACATCCCGATACCCCGCGGGGCGGGGTCATAATTGGTGAACTGGTTATAATTGCGCACGTCGGCAATAGATTCATCATACCAGAAGGTGACCGTCGAGGTGCTGTCGGGGAAGGTCGCGCGCACGGTGCCGGTGTCATCGTTGTTCGATGTGGGCGAGGCCCCGAACCCTTCGACATAGATACATTGTGCCTGGTTCGCGCCAATGGTGCCGGTGAAGCCAGACCCGGGACCGGGGCCGACCAGAAGTGCGGGTGCCGCGCTAACCGGTGCCAGCGTCGGATTGCCGTTATCACCAAAGGCGGTCACAAAATCGCAACGGTCAGACCCGGCGTTGCTATCGCTGGCGTCAATATCCAAAATGTCGATCTGCAGATTGTTGATCGGAAAGGCGACCCCGCCCGAACTGGAGGAGATGGAGGACGTTGTCCGCGCATCCCCGATACGCCCGCGGTTTCGCGGCGCGTCCGAAATGACCACGAGGGATTCCACATTGCCGCCAAAGATGGTCGAATCGTTGGGTGTCCCTTCCCCGCTGAAGCCGGTGTAGCTGCCTGTATGTTCAAAGGTCAGGTCAACCTCGAACCCATATTGGTCCCGCAAGGTGCGCGTCAGCGGGCCAAGATTGCCGCCGGGCCAGTCGTAGGTGCCCCAATCAAGTGTGAAGTCGCCGGCATCAGCTTTGCCAGAGCTTGTAACGACCAAAGCCGCCAAAGCGGCGGCACAATTCAGTGTTGTAAAGGTTAACTTTGAAATCGACATCAGACGGACCTCTTGTTGCGGTGTCCCAAACACCTTGTACATTGGCCGGAGACGACCTCGCCGTCTTTCCTGCCCCCCGGGATATGTCTAAAGTTCTCATACAAGGTTAACGCGAGCGACACTGCGCAGGTACAATCCCCCTGCCTTCCAGAATAGCGCCCTATACTTTCGAGAGCGTCCCACCCAGAATCGGTAGGCGGCGCGATGCGGAAAAGCCTTTAATCCATAGGCCCTTGCTCTGTTGCCGTTTGCCCGCGGATGGTGAATATGTCGGCACCAATTATCTCGCGCCGCACGAAAGCCAGTATTTTGCAGACAATTTTCGACAAATCAGGAGCGTCTGCAGAAACTCCACCTGTTTTCGGTCACTTCGGTGAATGGGTGCAGGGGCGGTTGGGGCCGGAGGGCCCTGTGGTTCTGGTCACGATGCTGTGCCGTGCACATGGGGTGCGGGCGCGGTTTACCCGCGGGGGGGCATTGGACCTGACGCAGGGTGAACCCGCAGCGGTGAGCCTCGCGCAGCTTCGACAGCTGCTAGAGGCCGCAGGGCAAGATGCGGGCAGTTTTACCTTGTCTGGTAACCTTCCTGTCGGGGTCGGGGCAGGTGCATCCACGGCGGCGCTGGTGGCTTTGGCGCGGGCTGCGGGTATTGCCGAGGACCGTTTGCCGTCGCTGTGCTTGGCGGTGGAAGGGGCCACCGATCCGTTAATGTTACCGCATCCGGACCGCGTGATCTGGGCCTCGCGGTTGGCGCAAAGCAAGGGCGCGCTGGGCGCGCCGCCACGGGCTGACATCATCGGCGGCTACTTTGGCGAGCCGATCCGGACCGATGCGGCGGACAGCGATTTTGCGGATATTGCCGACCTGTTGCCAGCCTGGGAAAGCGCCGTGGCGCAGGGTGATTTGCCTCAGGTGGCGCGATTGGCGCGCATCAGCGCAGACCGCACCACCGCGTTGCGCGGCCCCCTGAACGACCCGAGCACGATACTGGCGCAGCGGCTCGGTGCTTTGGGCTATGCGCGTGCGCATACAGGGTCCGCGCGCGCGTTCATCTTTGCACCGGGCACCGCCCCGGATGATGCTGAACAGCTGTTGGTCGACCACGGGCTCACCGGTGCGATGCGGTTCACAACCGGAGGGGACGCATGATCGGCGCGGCGGGCATCCTGCTGGGGTTTGTGATCGAGGCGGCTTTGTCCTGGCCTGCGCCGCTTTATGCGAAAATCGGCCATCCGGTGTCCTGGATCGGCCACGCCATTCGCATGATCGAGGCGCGGTTGAATAGCGCCGATACATCGCCCGCACGGTTGCGCCTGTTGGGCGGTGTCGGGGTCTGCCTCGTGCTTGCGCTTGCGGTCTTGCCTGCGATTGTGGTTGCCGCGGTGCTACCCTCTGGTTGGGCGGGCTACGTTGTCGGCGGGCTGCTGGCGTGGCCCTTTCTGGCACCGCGGTCGCTGTTCGACCACGTCCAGGCCGTCGCCACGCCCTTGATACAGGGCGACATTGCAGGGGCACGCTATGCCGTCTCGATGATCATCGGGCGCGATCCTGATCAGCTGGACGCTGCCGCGATTGCCCGTGCTTCTATCGAAAGCCTGGCCGAGAATGCCTCGGACGGGGTGGTGGCTCCGGTGTTTTGGGGCGTGCTGCTGGGGTTGCCGGGGCTGGTGGCGTATAAGGCGATCAACACGATGGATTCGATGATCGGGCACCGGTCCGCGCGCTACCGTCACTACGGGATGGTGGCTGCGCGGCTCGACGATCTGGTCAACCTGATCCCGGCGCGGGCTACGGGGCTGCTGTTCGTGATCGTCTCGGGCCAGCCACGTCGCGCCGCCGCCGTGATGCTGCGCGATGCGCGCCACCACCGGTCCCCCAATGCCGGTTGGCCCGAAGGGGCGATGGCCGGTGCGCTGAACGTGCGCCTGTCCGGCCCGCGTGTGTACGGCGAAGAGATCGCGGATGAACCCTGGCTCAATGCCGAAGGGACCGAGGCCGATGCAACCACCCTGCGACGGGCGCTGACGCTTTACCTTCGCGCCATGTTCGTATTAGCAGTCGTGTTGGCGCTGGTGGCGCTGATCTGACAGGGGCAAGCGATGCGGGATCACGGCGGCAATCTGGATGGGGCGATCAAGGCGTTCGGCGGCGACCGCGCTGATTGGATCGACCTGTCCACGGGGATCAACACGGTGCCCTATCCGGTGGGGCCGATCTCGCCAGAGGCATGGACCCGTCTGCCCGAACGCAGTGCCCTTGGCGCGCTGGAAGACGCCGCGCGGCGGGCCTATGACGCAAGCTGTGCTGTTGTGCCTGTGTCAGGGGCGCAGGCGGCGATCCAGCTGGTGCCGCGCCTGATCGCGCCGGGACAAGCCGCGATCCTGTCGCCCACCTATAACGAACATGCCGCCGCGCTACGGGCCGAAGGCTGGCAGGTCACCGAAGCCACGGATCTTGCCGCGCTTGAAGGGTATGCCCTTGCCGTAGTGGTCAACCCGAACAACCCCGACGGGCAGCGCCACGCCCCTGACGCCTTGCGCGCGCTTGCCGAAACGGTCGAGCTGCTCATCGTGGATGAAAGTTTTGCCGACCCTGATCCAGAGGTGTCGCTGGTCCGCGGCGGGGCCGAACTGCCGAAAAATATTCTTGTGATGCGGTCCTTTGGCAAGTTCTACGGGCTGGCGGGGCTGCGCTTGGGTTTTGTGCTGGCGGCAGAGGCTTTGGCCGAAAGGCTGCGCGCGATGACGGGGCCATGGCCCGTTTCCGGCATGGCGATAGAGGTCGCCTTGCGCGGACTGAACGACACGAATTGGGCGGCACAGACCACCGCGCGCCTGCAAGGCGAGGCCGCGCAATTGGATGCGATGGCGGCGCGGGCAGGGTGGAGGCTGATAGGCGGCACCCCGCTGTTTCGCACCTACGCGACGCCGGATGCCACGGCTGCGCAAAACGCCTTGGCCGCACATCACATCTGGTCGCGGATCTTCCCCTATTCCGACAGCTGGATCCGTCTGGGCCTGCCCGGGCCGGCCGGTGATTGGGCCCGGCTCGAAACCGCCCTGAAAGACGGCGCGTGATCCGGCGGATCACTTTGACGGCGCGGCGGGTGCTGCTGGGGCTGGTGCT
>NZ_DGMH01000017.1:84371-87229 GCF_002388305.1 Sulfitobacter sp. UBA4523 | reverse complement strand
ACCGCGTTGAAAGACGGCGCGTGATCCGGCGCATCACTCTGACAGGGCGACGGGTGCTGCTGGGGCTGGTGGCCGCCCTGATAGCCGCCCTGATAGCCGTGACGTCAACCCGCGCCGCAGACCTGCCCCGTGTGGTGTCGATGAACCTATGCACGGACCAGATGGTACTGCTGCTGGCGGATCCTGATCAAATCACCTCCCTTTCTCGTCTGGCGCGCGATCCGCGATCGTCGTCCCTAGCGCAGGAAGCCTCGGCACATCCGCAGAACGCGGGCGGTGCTGAAGAGATATACCTTTCCGCGCCTGATCTGGTGTTGGCGGGGCAATACTCCGACAAAGCGACCCTTGCGATGCTGCGCCACCTTGGCCTGCGGGTAGAGCAGATGCCGATCACCAAGGCGCTTGACGATATTCCCGCGCAGATCCGGTGGATGGGCGACCTCTTGCAACAGCCCGCGCGGGCAGAGGCGATGGCCCGCGACGTCGAACAGACATTGGCCGCGCAGCCCGCACTGGCCTCCGATGCCCCTGTTGCGGCTTTCTATTACCCGAACGGCTATTCGCTGGGGGTGGATACTTTGGGCCACGACATCGTGACCACCGGCGGACTGCGCAACCTCTCGCAGAAACTCGGACGCCGGAACAGCGGGCGTCTGGCGCTGGAAGACCTGGTGATGAATGCCCCCGATGTTCTGGTCACCACGACACCCTATCCCGGAGGTTCCCGATCCGAAGAGATCATGCTACATCCTGCGCTCGCACAATACGCCAAGACCGGCCGGATGGTGTATAGCTCGCCCGATTGGGTCTGCGGCACGCCGCTGGCGTTGCGGGCGGTGCAAGACGTACGCAGGGCAGGCAACCAGATACGCCACGAGGAGAGATAACAGATGACCGACAGCACCCCAGACCAGAACAAGCGCCACGCCGAAAAGATGGCGAAGGTCCAGACGGCCCGCGCCAAGATGATGGCGGAAAAGACCGTGACCAAGGGGTTGATCATCGTCCACACCGGGACCGGCAAGGGTAAAAGCAGCTCTGCCTTCGGGATGATCATGCGCTGCATCGGGCACGGGTTCCCCTGCGCGCTGGTGCAGTTCATCAAGGGCGCACGGGTGTCCGCGGACCGTCAACTGCTTGAGGACCGCTTTAGCGATATCTGTCAGGTCTATGTGATGGGCGAGGGCTTTACCTGGGACACGCAAGACCGCGAACGCGACATCGCCGCCGCCGGACGCGCATGGGAAAAAGCCAAAGAGCTGATCCGCGACCCCAACAACCGCATGGTGCTGCTGGACGAGCTCAACATCGCGCTGCGCTATGGCTATATCGACGTGCAGGATGTGGTCGATTTCCTGCAGGCCGAGAAGCCGCATATGACCCATGTGGTGATCACCGGCCGCAACGCGCCCGACGCCTTGATCGAGATTGCGGATCTGGTGACCGAGATGAAGGAAATCAAACATCCCTTCCGCAAACAGGGTATCGCCGCACAGGCCGGTGTGGAATTCTGATCGCCACCGGGGCAGGGCATTCGCCCGCGCCCCGCTTGGCAAAGGGCGGATATCATGGACAAGATCACGCTGGTCACCGGCGGAGCAAAATCGGGCAAGAGCCTTTTTGCCGAAAACCACCTGCGCGCCTACGGGCTGCCGCTGGTCTATATTGCCACCAGCCAGGCCTTCGACCCCGAGATGGAGGACCGCATCGCCGCACATAAAGTGCAACGCGGTGACGGTTGGGACACGGTGGAGGAGCCGCTTGATCTATGCGGCGCGCTGAAGCGCACCGATGGGGCGGGCGCGCGGCTGGTCGATTGTATGACGCTGTGGCTGTCGAACGTGATGCACGCCGAACGCGACTGGCAGGCGGAGCTTGAAAAAGTGCTGGACAGCTTGCGCGCACAGTCCTCTCCGGTGGTGCTGGTCACGAATGAGGTGGGCGGGGGCATCGTGCCGATGTCCGCGCTGGCCCGGCGCTACCGCGATGCCTCGGGCCTGATGAACCAGCGCATTGCAGCGGTGGCGGGGCATGTCGTTTTGGTCAGCTGTGGTCTGCCCCTGACGCTGAAGGGCAGTGCGCAGGCTCCGGCCTCGCTTGCCTGACCCATGATCCCGACATACGATAGATTTCCAAACGAAAGAGACCCCTTTGCATGGCGCATGTGACTTTTCCCCTGACTTCCCTGGCCGACCTTGACGAGCTGACCCGCGATTTGCCTCAGGTTGATGCCGTCGCCCAAGACGCCGCGCGCGACCGGCAGAATGCGCTGACCAAACCGCCCGGATCACTGGGCCGGCTGGAGGAACTGGCGGTGTTCATGGCGGGGTGGCAGCAACAGGCGGTGCCACAGATCGACATGGCGCAGGCCCTCGTCTTTGCCGGTAACCACGGGATCTGCGCGCAGGGGGTGAACCCTTTCCCGCAAGAGGTGACGGCCCAGATGGTGCAGAACTTCAAGGCGGGGGGCGCTGCGATCAACCAGCTGTGCCGCACCAATGACGCGCAGCTGTCGGTGATTGATCTGGACCTTGACCGCCCCACGGCCGATTTCACGCAAGGCCCCGCGATGACCGAGGCGGATTGTGTCGCGGCCCTTAACGCAGGGGCGGCGGCGCTGCATCCCGCGGCCAGTGTCTTGATCCTGGGCGAGATGGGGATCGGTAATTCCACCGTCGCCGCAGCGTTGACGGCGGCGGTCTTTGGTGGGGCTGTGCAAGATTGGGTCGGGCGCGGCACCGGTTCGGACGACGAAGGTCTGCGCCGCAAGGTCGACGCCATCACCCGCGGACTTGCCCGCCACGCCGCCACCCCGCAGGATGGGGCGTCTATCCTGATGACCTTGGGCGGGCGCGAGC